>SLGR01000009.1 GCA_007136585.1 Candidatus Sumerlaeota bacterium
CAAACATAAAGTTCCCTATATTCCCTTTGGTTTTAAGTGCTCTAAGGTAACTTATATTTTCAGATGACAACTTTTCCACCGTCGATCTTACCGCTTCGGAAGCAAAAGAATTAAATTTAGATAGAATTTCAACATCAAGCAGGGCACAATCGTGATTTCCGGCTATGCTGTAAATATTTCTGTTGTTTTTAACTTCCTCCACACATTCATTGGGCTGAGGGCCATAACCTATAATGTCTCCACAGTTAATTATTTTCCCCACCCCTTCTGCTTTAAGAAAATCTAAAACAACTTTAACTGCTGTATAATTCCCATGTATATCAGAAATAACTCCGTATTTCATTATTCAAAAAAGTTTTTTCCCTTAAAAGTCCTCCATATTGTTTCTAAAACAAATACAGGCAGTTCCAGAATCCTGGTAATGCGGCGTGGTTGCAAGAAAAGGCGCCAGCTCCATTCCATTCCCGTATTAATAAACACGGCCGGAGCGCGGCTGATACTCCCGCTTAAAACATCAAAACTTCCCCCTACTCCCATTAAGAGGCCCCTATCTATTTTTTCTCGTATGCGGTTTATGAAAATTTCCTGCTTGGGGATACCCACCCCTATAAAAACTACCTGCGGTTTCTTACAATTAATTTCCCTTATTATTTCAACTTCATGGTGTTTTTTGAAATAGCCGTCTCTGACGGCACATATATCTGCACCCGGATATTTTTCAGAAAGTTTTCCGGATGCTTTTAGAGCCACACCTTTGCGCCCACCTATAAAAAAGCTTTTCAACCCGCGCTTAACCAGCTCTTCCATTAACTCCACTCCCGGATAACGGCAAAACAACCTGCCTCGGGTTATTAAAAAGATAAGCTGTATTCCTATACTATCACAGATAACAAAAGAAGCTTGCCTTAAAGCTTCTTTCAGCTCAGGATTGTGCCAGGATTGTCTTAGCATAAGAGAATTTAAAGTTACCACACTTTCAACTTTTTTACCCTCAGCCAGGCGTATGCATTTATCTATTATTTCTTCAGGAGAAAAACCGGTAATTTTCATTAACCGGAAGAGGTTTTGACATCTTTTAAATTAACCGATATTACTTTGGAAACTCCAAATTCTTCCATGGTCACTCCGTAAAAGGTGTCGCTTTCCTGCATGGTTTGCTTGTTATGGGTAATAACTATAAATTGAGTTTTGTCTGAATAGTCTTTTAGCATTTTTAAAAACCTGTGCAGATTTACGTCATCCAGAGGGGAATCAACCTCGTCCAGGACACAGAACGGAGTGGGTTTTACTTCATATACGGCAAACATCAGGGCTATGGCCGTAAGGGCGCTCTCTCCGCCTGATATGGACATAAGTGAGGTGACGCTCTTACCCTCGGGGCGGGCCTTTATATCTATACCGCTTTCAAGAACATCTCCGGGTTCCGTAAGGCTCAGGGAGGCTGAACCGCCCTCAAAAAGCTTACGGAATATCCTGGAAAAATTCCCGCTTACAGCATTAAAAGTCTCCAGGAATTTCTCCCGGGTCTGCCTGTTTATCTTTCTGATTATACTGCGGATATCGGCATCGGCCGTTTCAAGGTCGTCAAGCTGTTTCTTTATGAATTCAAACCGTTCCGACTCCCTCTCGAACTCCTCCGGAGCAGCAAGGTTCACCTCGCCTATCTTCTCAAGTTTTTCCTTAAGCTCCTGTATATCCTCCTGAGTGACAGGTTCCCTGGAATAACTCTTAAGGGCCACGTCAAGCTCCGTATTCATATCCTCCGAAAGTCGGCGGCGTATACTGATTATGCGCTCCTTGAGCCTTTCCTGTCTCTGACGTTTCTCTCCGGCAGCTTCCCGTACCTGTGTCAGAGCCGTCTCCGCCTTCCTGCTTTCCTGCCTGATACCCGAGAGTTCTTTTACTATCTCTCTCTTTTTTACCTCAAGGCGGCTGATCTCTTCCCTTGCTTTCCCCCTTTTGCTCTCAAGCTCACCTACCGATTTTATATCCCGGTCGTGAGTACGGATATCCGCCTGTTCTTTGGCCTTCAGGTCCTTTATCAGGTCCCTGAGCCTTAAGTTATCTTTCTCAAGCTCTTTCTTTCTCTCAACTGCGGATTCGTATTTACTCCTCTTTTCGTCAAGGGCTTGGGCCAGGGCCGTCCTCCTGCCTCGGACCTCGGCGGTCTTCTCTGAGAGATCCTCTAAAATGCGCTGTTTCTCACTTAATTCGCTGCTCAGGCGGGATATCTCTTCCGAGACGGATTTTATCCGGTCCGGGACCTCTTTTCCGGTATCAGTTTTCTCCGATATTTTCCTGAGACGGGCTATCTCACCGTCAAGGGAGTTTATCTCGCTTTCCAGAAAGTGAAGCTGTCCCGAAAGCTTACCGCAGGCCCCTTTAAGTTTTCCCGACTCATCCCGGGCAGCGGTTTCCTTCTCGCCGTAATCCTTAAGTTTTTCTTCCAGGGAGGCTTTTTCCTTTCTGAGATCCCCGGCGGCTGCGGTGCATTCTGCAAGCTCCTTTTTCAAATCTTCTATATCGGATTCAAGTCCCAGGATACGCCCGCTCCTGCGCGGGGAGGGTCCGCCTCCGGTAAGCAGGCACCCGCCGGACCATATAAGGTCGTCTTCCACCCGTATATCCCTTACAAGGTAGCAGGCTGCCGCCCGCAGATCTCCGGAAAGCCCCTCGGCAAGACCGGTGGGGTCCTCCGGAGCCGGAAGTTTTTCACGGATAATGAAAGTCAGAGGGGGAAGGGAACGGTCCTTTAGAAAAGAGGCGGCCTTTAGAGCCGAACCCTTATCAGCGGCCAGCATCCAGCCCAGCCTTCCGCCGGCTGCGCGGGATATCTTCATAAATGATTTCTCATCCATAGCCTTCTCAAGAAGAGCCGAGACGGGGCCCTTAACCCCCTTGATCCCGCTCCCGGCAAGGCTCTCAATACTCATAAGCTGGGGAAGATACTTCTTTCCCGCGTCAAACTCGCTTTTTGTAGCGTGGTAACGGGTAAGAAGTTTCTCCCTCTTCTCCCCGGCCGCGCGTATTTTCTCTTCAAGCCCCTCAATCCCCTCAATGAGATCTGATATCTTGCCGGAATAACTCTCAAGTTCCTTTTCCCTGGCGGCGAGCTGTTTTGAGAGACTCTCAAGATCTTTACCGGCATCGGAGGCCGAAGCTTCAAGAAGAGTTCTTTTTTCAAGGGCCTTATCAAGGGTCTCCCTGCCCACTTCCGAGGCTTTCTCCGTCTCGAACTGGCTCCGGCGCAGGGTAAGAAGCTCCTCCCGGAGTTCTTCCAGTTTCCTGCTTAAGGCTCCTGTCTCCTCCGCGCTCTTTGCCTTTTTCAGGGTAAGCTCCTTAATCTCAGAGTCAAGTTTGCTTACGACCTTCTCCCGCGCAGTGTCCCTGGACGACTCAAACCGGCTTATCTCCTCCTCCAGCTGGCGTATATTCTTATCGTTATAAGTTATTCCCGCGGCGGCGCGTTCTATCTCCTGCCTGAGCCGCTCCATTGATGATTCAAACCCCTCTATCCTGTTTATAACAACCTTGGAGTCGCTCTCAATACTGTATACAGACCGGTTTGCTTCAAGGAGCTCATCCTCAATCCCCGAGCGTTTCTCCTCAAGCTCTGCCGTCCGGGCGTCAAGGGTGGCTTTCTGCGCCGCCAGTGCCGAGATCTTCTCGTCCAGCCCGGTGGATGAGCCCTGCTCGTTTTTAAGTTCATCCTCCGCCTTTACGTACTCCTGGCAGAGCCTGCTCACCTCAAGACCGCGGAGCTTCTCACGGAGACTCCGGAACTTCTCCGCCCGGGATCTCTGACGGCGGAGACGGCGTATGTTCTTCTGGACTTCACCCATTATATTCTTTACTTCGTTAAGGTCCGCCCTGGTGCGCTCAAGGTTCCTCTCGGCCTCGAGTTTTTTCTCGCGGTATTTGCGTATCCCGGCCGCCTCCTCTATTATCCCCCGCCTTTCCAGGGGTGAAGACTCCAGAATGAACCTTATATTATCCTGTTCCATAACCGAGTATGAGCGGGTGCCTATACCCGTATCCATAAAAAGCTCTTTGATATCCTTCAGGCGGCACCTTCCGCGGTTTATGTAGTACTCGCTCTCGCCGCTACGGTAGAGTTTTCTTCCTACCGTAACTTCGCTGTACTCCACAGGCAAAAGATCCCGGGAGTTGTCTAGAACAAGTTCAACACTGGCGAACCCCAGGGGCTTCCTCGTCTTGGAACCCTTGAAAATCATGTCCTGCATCTCCGAGCCGCGGAGACGCCCCGCGCTCTGCTCCCCCAGCACCCAGCTCACGGCATCAAGAACATTGGATTTACCGCACCCGTTGGGACCCACAACCGCGGTTATACCGGGGTTGAACTCAAATACAACCTCGTCAGCGAAAGACTTAAACCCGTATATTCTGACTTTTTTCAGATACATCGTATCTCTCTATTTCCGAGAAAATACATCCGCAGTACTGCTGCCGGTAAAGGCCCATGCTGCGGGAAATACGTATTCCCTCTTTCCAACCTTCGCGAAAATCCTCATATAGAAACTCCACGCCGTGCCTGGCAGAGGCTTCCCCGGCAGCCTCCTTTACGGCATCGTGGTCCTGGAACCTGCTGTAAAGAAGCGTGGTGCTGAAGAAACCGTACCCCCGGGAGGCCGCCTCCCGGGCGGTTCTATCAATCCTGAGTTTATAGCAGTCCCGGCATCTCTGGACGGAGATTCCGCCCCCGGCCGCCGCGAACCATTCCTCAACGTTATATGGTTCCTCAAATATATCCAGCCCCGATTTCCGGGCGTAATATCCCAGGGTCATAAGCCTCCTTGAATACTCTCTGTACCCCTGTATATTGGGGTTGAACCAGTACCCGGTGACACTGTACCCCGAACCCGTAAGCTCTTTCACGGGGTATATACTGCACGGGGCGCAGCATATATGAAGCAGCACCCTCTTATCCTGTTCCATGAAGCCTCAGAAAATCCTG
>SLGR01000007.1 GCA_007136585.1 Candidatus Sumerlaeota bacterium
CCCCGGAACCCGAACCTGAGAAGGCCCCGGAACCCGAACCGGAGAAGCCCCTTGGGCCCGAAGAAGTTTCGGAAGATGAGGATAAGATTGATCCTGTTGTAATAACCCCCGGAGAGGATCAGGAACCTGTCTTTGAACCGGAGCCGGATAAACCTTTGAGAGAGGAAGAGGTTCCCGAGCCGGCGAAGGCGTCTTCAGGCGGTGAACCTGCGAAAGGCGATTCTCTGCCAAGCTCATTCCGGGTCAAGGAAGAAGGAGAAGATGATATTTCTTTCGGGTCTGATGAGAAAGAAAAGACGGTAATCGACTTTGTTCTTGATACGGCAAAAAAATACAGGAAGATATTTATAACCCTGGTTGTTTCGCTTGTTACCGCTCTCTTAATTTTCACGGCTATTGATACCCAGCTTCAGATGACCCCGCTGGGGATAAAGGTCTCTAACCTGATATGGCCTCCTGCCTTGAGCCTGGATACTTTCCCGTCCGGAGCCAGGATAAGGATATATGACGCCAATATGACAGATATAATACAGAGAGACGGGTACAGGAGGGTAACCCCCACCTACATTGAAAGGATACCTCCAGGGACTTATACGATGCGGGTTTCCCTGGGGGATTTTGGAGAGATGACCAGGGTTATTTCAGTACTGGAACGGGAGACAGGGGAGCAGCAGATAACAATAGCCGGGGCGGCGGTAAGAGACGGGGTTCATATTGTTCCTTTTGAAGTAAGGGTTGCGGTTGATTCCGAACCTTCCGGAGCGGTTCTGATGGTTGACGGCAGGAACGTGGGAAGGACTCCTTTTTCCGGGGATTTTGAGATTGGTGAACATAGCCTGATGCTGATTAAAGACGGGTTTGAAGAACTCGGATTCCGGGAGAGTCCGCGCTCCCTTAGAACCGGGGTCTGCGTTATTGATACTTCCAGGCAAGCGGATGAGCAGAGGCTGGTAGACAGGCAGTTCTGGGAAGTGGGGGAAGACCGGCATGAAGGACGGAGGAGGCTCAGGTTGACCGGAAGACCCTGGAGATACCTGGATCTGATCTCTGATCCGGAAGGAGCGACCGTATTTATTTCAGATTACGAAACAGGAGATATGCAAGAGATAGGGGAAACACCTATAAACGATTTTAAGGTTACTGTGGGAGAGTATGATTTGAGGTTTGAGAAAGACGGATACCAGACTTGGGAGGGGAGCCTTGAAATTGATGCGGAAACTGAGGAAGTGAAACAGGTTGAACTCAAGAAATTTGTTACAGTCAGGGCTGTGCAGAGAGGAACGGGAAGGACAGTAAACGCCGATGTCGTGATATCCGCTCCTGAAATTGAAACAATAAGGGGACAGACACCCCTTGACGTGGCGCTTCCTCTTGAAGAAGTGAGGTTTTCTCTTTCCCGGGAACCTTCATATGAGCCTGTGAACGTAACCAGGGATGTAAGAAGACTTAGAGATACATTTACTTTGCAGATGAGCCTCCGCCGCCCTCACCTGACCGTTAATGTAAGGGATTACACTACGGGAAGCGGAATAGGCGAGGCAACGGTATGGATCAACGGTAATTACTGGCAGAGGACCAACACTTCCGGGGTTGCCGGAGGTTTTATAGATGAGCCTCCGGGTGAGTATGAAATAGAAGTAAGGGCGGAGGAGTACGAGGGTCGCCGGAGCCGGGTCACCGTATACAGAGGTCAGAGGAGAAGGCTTGATATCAAACTGGGTGCTCCCAGGGACGGTACCGTTAAACTTGATATCCCCGAGGGGTATGAGATTGAAAAAGTTCTTATAAACGATGAGCCGTCTGAGGTGACAGATGATAATATAATTAAGGAGGTACCCAGGGGATCTCATCATATTGCTATAGAGTTTAAGGAACCTGAGAGACAGGGTTCGGGCTCAATAAGTCTGACCCAGCCTGAAGAGATAGTAGTTTTGAGAGTATCGGAGAGGCGGGACCGTCTGCATTTTCAGACGCTTAGACCGCCGGGTCTCAGGGTCAGGGTAAGGGATTACGACGATAAAAAACCGATTCCCGGTGTACACATCTGGCTTGACGGTAATTTGCTGGGTACTGTTGGAGAGGACGGAGTATACTCGACCCACGTGCTTGAACCTGAGGGAGACTACATACTCAGGATAACAGGAGAAGATATAGAGGATACAAGGTCTGCCGTTACGCTGGAAAACGACACCACACGCGAGTACAACGTGGAGCTAAACCCACCTTCCGACGGGGCCCTTATTATTGATATACCCGATGACGTTTATGATGCGGAAGTATATGTAAACGGTCAGTTCAAGGGCGAAAATGTCCGTCTTATATCCGATATTCCCCGAACAAGAAGTCTGGTTGAAGTAAGATCCCGGGCTCTCAGGGACGAAACTTCCAAGGTAATTGAGTTAACAGAAGAGAATACCCTTGTAGTTCTGAGACTGAGCAGGACAGATGCCGGGTTGGTTCTTGGAGAGGTAGATCCCAGGGGATATCTCAGGTAGTTTAAAAATAATAAAAACCTGCCTGCGGCTATTATTATGAACGAAAGAAAAACAACCATAGATAACAAATACGTGATTGACCGCCTGATAGGAGTGGGGGGCGTGGCCTCAGTATACAAGGCCTGGGATACTATGCTCCACAAGTTCGTGGCGGTGAAAAAAGTTCACGAGAAGTTCTCAAAAGATGCCAGATTTGTAGATATGTTCAGAAACGAGGCCATAAATACCGCCAAACTTGAGCATGAGAACATTGTAAGGGTTGTAAATTTCATTAAGGAAGATAACGACTTTTATATGGTAATGGATTTTGTAAACGGAGTTGACCTTGAGTACCTTTTAAACAAATGCCGCAAAAATAAAATAAAGATCCCTTCCCATATCTCTGTATACATAATCGGCGAAGTTATAAAAGCCCTGGATTATGCCCATAACCTTAAAGACGAGAACACCGGTGAACGTCTCGCTCTGGTGCACAGGGATATATCCCCCGGAAACATAATGCTGCACTACGACGGCAGGATCAAACTGACGGATTTCGGTATAGCCAAGGCCGGAGAGGCCGCTCCGGAGGATGACAAAATAAAGGGAAAGATTTCCTATATGTCTTCGGAACAGGCCCGATGTAAGGAGGTTGACGGACGCAGCGACCTTTTCTGTTGTGGGCTGGTTCTTTACGAGATGCTCACTGGCACGAAGCCTTACAAGGGCTCCTCGGATATGGAGATATGGAAGAAGGCCAAAGACGCTAAGGTTGATTTGAAAAAACTGCAGGCCAAAGGCGTGGACGACGACCTGATTTCCGTTCTTAAGCGCCTGCTTAAAAAAGATCCCGGGGCAAGGCATCAGAGCGCGGCCGAGCTTTTTATTGATTTTAAGAGGTACCTGAGCCGGAGCGGCAGCACTTCTGAAATGAGTGAAAAGTACAGGAAATTTATCGGGTCATTACTGAAAGAAGAGATAACTGCGGCCGAGGAGGAGGCCAAGGAAAAATCCAAGATTGATTATATACCCTCTGAAAAACCACAGCCCGAACCTGATAAAGAGAAACAGAAATCCTCTCCTGATCCGGCAGAGAAAGAGACGGAGGAAAGTCCTGAGAAAAAACCGGCTGCCGCTTACGACTCAAAAGACAAGACCCTGCTTGATTTTGTGGTTGATTCGGCAAATAAGTACAAGAAACTTTTTATTACCTCCCTTCTTTCAGTTTCTGCGGCTTTTATAATATTTCTGGTAATTGATATTTTTGCCCGCCTAACCCCGATGGGGGTCGGTATACACAGCAGGATCTGGCCTCCGGACCTTATTATTAATACCTCTCCCCCGGGCGCGGCAATTAGTATTACTGACGAAAGAGGCAGGGATATCATACAGGAATACGGGTATAGTGACGTTACCCCTTCTCATATAGAAAGGCTACCCCCCGGAACCTATACCTTGAGCGCGGAAAAAGAAGGGTTCAGGGGTATAAGCAGGCTCGTAACGGTTGCGGGAGACGACCGGGACCTTGTTTCCCAGGTGACCATAGCCGGGGCCAGAATAGAGGACCAGGTGCACATAGTGCCTTTTGAGGTAGGTGTCAGCATAGACTCATACCCCGGAGACGCGGTAATCCGTATAAACGGCCGTAACGTCGGAAGGACGCCTTACAGTGAGCACCTTGAATCCGGTAAATACAGCCTGAAGCTGGAAAAAGAAGGGTTTGAGGTTCTCGGAATGAGCGAGATCCCCGATGATATAAGGCCGGGGGTATGCGTGATTGACGTTACTCAGCACGCGGACGAACAATGGCTTGTTGACAGGAGGTTCTGGGATATCCGGGAAGAGGAGCATAACGGAGTGCGGAGCCTTAGTGTCACCGGTACCCCCTGGAAGGATATCCTTATAGAATCCGTACCCGGGGAAGCCAGGATATTTATATCCGATGAAGAGACCGGGGAAGAACAGGAAGCAGGGGTAACACCGGCAAGCGGCCTGATGCTTACGGCCGGGCGGTACTCGCTTCGCCTGGAGAAAGAAGGGCACAGGAGCTGGGACGGGGAGTTTACCGTAGATGCGGAAACTGAAGATACCCTGCATGTATACCTGGATAAATACGTTACGGTAAACGCCGTTGACAGCATCAGCCGCCGCAGTATTAACGCCGATATAGTCATCTCCGGTCCATCTATGGATACGATAAGGGGAAAGACTCCGATAAGGGCTGCCCTTCCCCCGGAAGAGATCAGTTTTACCTTATCCAATGAGCCGGCTTATGAGCCTGTGCGACTCTCTTATGATATAACAAGGGTTGGTGACAGTATCAGTATTGAGATGGAAAAACGGCCTCCCCATCTTACCTTAAGTGTAAAAGATTACCGGAGCGGCGAAGGAGTGGAATCCACGGTCTGGATAAACGGTGTATACTGGAGGAGAACCGACTCGTCGGGAGAGGCGAGGGGTAGTATTGATGAG
>SLGR01000026.1 GCA_007136585.1 Candidatus Sumerlaeota bacterium
AAGTAATTCTTTACGTCTGGTAAGTTATGAGCAGAGTAGGAAAAAACCCGGTTCAGATACCAGAAGGCGTGGAGGTGAAGCTTGAAGGGCGTATCCTGAAGGCTTCCTCTTCGGGAAAAGAGCTTGAGTACGAGATCCCCGAAGGGATAAGCGTCTCAGTGGAAGACAAGCTTATTATTCTCAAAAGAGATAACGATACAAAACAGGGTCGTTCTCTTCAGGGGCTTTCCCGCTCTCTTATCAGCAATATGGTCACAGGGCTCAAGGACGGTTTTACCAGAAAGCTGGAGATGGTTGGCAGGGGGAAGCGGGCCAAGGTCCAGGGGAAAACACTTGTGCTTGAGATAGGTTTTTCCCACCCCGTGGATTTTCCTCTTCCCGAAGGGATTGAGGCCAAAGTGGAAAGAAATATAATAGAGTTATCAGGTTATGATAAGCACGTCCTGGGCCAGACTGCAGCTAATATACGCAGGATACAGCCCCCGGAACCGTATAAAGGTTCCGGGATAAGGTATCAGGATGAGCATGTAAAGAAGAAAGCAGGCAAGGCCGCCATAGGCGGAGGGTTCACGGGTGCAGGAAAATGAGTCGTGTAAGAGGAACAAAGGATAGGCACCGTCTTGTAGTACAGCGGTCCAACAGGAATATATTCGCACAGGTGGTGGATGATTACAGTGGGATAACACTGACCGGGGCTTCTTCTCTTTCGGAGCCGGTAAAAAAGGGCAGTTTCAAGGCTCCGGCGGAGAGGTCGCGGGCCGTGGGAAAGCTGCTGGCAGAGCGGGCTTTGAAAAAGAAAGTTGGTAAAGTGGTCTTTGACCGGAAACATTACAAGTATCACGGGAATGTGAAAGAACTGGCAGACGGAGCCCGGGAAGGGGGACTGGAGTTTTGATGGAAAAAAAACCGGAAAACCAGGAGCCGAAAAAGGTAAAAATGCCTGAAAACCAGCCTGAAGTAACCGCGATAGAACCGCCCAGGGATGAGATAGTTGACAGGGTAGTAAACATAAACAGGGTGGCCAAGGTGGTTAAAGGCGGAAAGAGGTTCGGGTTTGCCTCCCTGGTAGTTGTCGGAAACGGAAACGGAAGAGTGGGAGCCGCAATAGGGAAGGCCAATGACGTGAGGGCTTCTATCGAAAAGGGTATTTCAAAGGCTAAGGATTCAATGGTAAGCGTTTCCCTCACGGACGATTTTACTATACCTCACTCTGTTGTAGGTAAATGCGGGGCCGCGGAGATACTCCTTAAACCTGCGGGGCCGGGAACGGGTGTGATATCCGGTGGTCCGGCCCGGGCCGTTCTGGAGACCGCCGGGGTTAAGAACATCCTGACGAAGTGTCTCCGTTCCAGGAACCCGATCAATGTGGTATACGCCACCATAAACGGGCTGAGCCGGATACGGACAAAACAGGATATAGCCCGTATGAGGGATATGGAGGAGGCGAAACTGTGAACCGTACGATTAAGCTTTCTGACCTTTCACCTGCTCCGGGATCAAGAAAAAACGGAAAAAGAAAAGGCAGGGGAGCTTCTTCGGGGGCGGGGCGTTCCTGCTGCCGCGGTACCGGAGGAAGCAACAAGAGAAGTGGGTACTCCAAGAGAGCTTTCTTTGAGGGTGGGCAGATGCCTCTTGCCAGGAGACTCCCAAAGCGGGGGTTCAGCAACGCCATGTTCAGGAAAGAGTATGATATAGTGAACCTTCGTCAGCTTCAGGATAAGTTTAAAAGCGGAGATAAAGTTACCCCGGAAAAACTCTCCCAGGCGGGTCTTACGGGGGGGAAACGCCCTGTCAAGGTGCTCGGTTCAGGTGAACTCAAAAAGAAGCTCACCGTAGAAGGGTGCGCATTTTCGGCTGCCGCGGCGGAGAAAATAAACTCGGCCGGGGGAAGCATAGCAGAATAAGAATATGCGGGGTGTAGACGGAATATTCAAGATCCAGGAGCTTAAGAAAAAGCTTCTCTTTACGCTGGGGGTTCTTGCGGTTTACAGGGTAGGCACGGCTATCCCCGTTCCCGGAATAGATGTGGTTGCTCTCAGAGCTTTCTTTGAGGCCCAGGCCGGGTCGCTCCTCGGGTTTCTTGATATGTTCAGCGGAGGCGCCCTTATGCGCCTCTCCATATTCGCGCTGGGGATAATGCCCTATATTAACGCCTCCATCATAATGAGTCTTCTCAGGACCACTATACCTTACCTGGAGAAACTTCAGAAAGAGGGTGAGGCGGGAAGAAAGAAGCTTACGCAGATAACCCGGTACTTCGGTGTGGCCATAGCCGTGGTCCAGGCTGTGGGGCTTACTTTCTGGATGCAGGCGATGGAGGCCGGCGGGATAAGGGTTGTGCAGGAACCTGGGTTCCGTTTCCAGGCCCTTACCGTGATAACCCTGACAGCCGGAGCGGTCTTTATTATGTGGCTGGGCGAACAGGTCACCGAACACGGTGTCGGAAACGGTATATCCCTGCTTATATTTGCCGGGATAGTCGCCAGGATGCCGGCGGGGATAAACAATGTCATCAGGATGATAAGGGTAGAGGAACTCTCTCTCTTCGCGGCGCTTTTCCTGCTGGGCATAATGCTGGCCATAACCGCCGGGGTTGTCTTTGTGGAACAGGGGCAGCGCAAGATACCGGTGCAGTACGCCAAGCGGGTCGTGGGCAGAAAAATGTACGGCGGCCAGACGTCTTATCTGCCCATAAAGGTTGACCAGTCCGGGGTTATAGCGGTGATATTCGCTATGGCCATACTGCTTGTCCCGATGCAGCTTTCGCAGTTTTTCCCGGATGCTGAGCTTTTCGTCACCTTTGAGAGGAACCTCAGGCCCGGGACCTGGGTGCACAGCCTGGTTTATTCCGCGCTGATAATATTTTTCTGTTTCTTTTATACCGCAATAACCTTCAACCCCAGGGATATTGCGGAAAATATGAAAAAATGGGGCGGGTTCATACCGGGGATAAGACCCGGGAAACCCACCGCGGATTTTATAGACAGGGTTCTGACCAGGGTTACGTTCGTAGGGGCCATTTTCGTTGTTGTTGTGGCTATTATGCCCTCGTATTTTGAGCGGCTTTTCCAGGCGCCGTTTTACTTCGGCGGGACCGCCCTTCTTATCGTGGTTGGGGTGGCCCTGGATACGATGGCGCAGCTTGAGTCTCACCTGATAATGAGACAGTATGAGGGTTTTATGAAGAAGGGGCGCCTTAAAGGGCGTTACTACAGGTAATGGGCAGGTACGTTATGCTGGGGATGCCCGGGGCGGGAAAGGGGACCCAGTCCCGGAAGCTCTCTCAGGAGATGGAAATTCCCCACATATCAACCGGTGATATGTTCCGCGAAGCCGTAAAGAGCGGCAGCCCGCTGGGAATCCGCGCCCGGGAAATAATGACAGCCGGAGAACTTGTTCCCGATGAGATAGTCCTTGAGATAGTAAAAGAGCGGCTATCCCGTCCCGACGTATCGCGGGGGTACATACTTGACGGGTTTCCCCGCACGGTATCACAGGCCAGGGAACTTGATTCTTTTCAGGCTCCGGATGCGGTTATTTACCTTGCCCTTTCTCAGGAAGAGGCCGCCAGACGCCTTGAAGGGCGCAGGTCCTGCGGAAAATGCGGGGCCCAGCTTAATATTTATCTGCAGGAATCCGCAGAGGATTCCTGCCCGAAATGCGGGGGGGAACTTGTAAGGCGCGAGGATGATACCCCGGAGACGGTACGGGTCAGGATCGAGACCTATATCCGTCAGACCAAGCCGCTTACGGAGTATTACCGTGAAAAAGGGCTCTTAAGGGAAATAGACGGGGCCCGCGGTATCGGGAGTGTTTTTGAGAATATCATCCGGAGCGTTAAAAAGTAGCAGAGTTCTTTGAACTGGTAGATGATCCTTCTTAAGAGTCCCCGGGAGATCAGGAAGATGAGCGCCGGGGGGGAGCTTCTTTCGGAGATCGCTCTTGAGCTCAGAAAAATGGTCTCTCCAGGAGTTACTACGGGAGATCTAGACCGGAAGGCGGAGGAGCTTTTCAGAAAGAAGAAGCTTGGAGCGGCTTTTCTTAATTACGGGGTTCCGCCTTTTCCGGGGAGGATATGCGCCTCGCTCAACGACGAAGTCGTTCACGGGATACCCTCGGATAAGAGGGTCCTGAAAAACGGCGACCTGGTCAGTATAGACCTGGGCGGGGTCTGGAAGGGTCTCTATACCGATATGGCCTTCACCGCGTCTGCCGGGGTTCCTTCGGAGAAAGCCGAAAGGCTGATGAAAGTAACCCGTCAGGCTCTGGAAGCCGGGGTGCGAAAGATGACAGTTGCCTCCCGGTTGGGGGACGTATCCGCCGCGGTTCAGCAGCTTGCGGAGTCTGAAGGGTACAGCGTTGTCAAGGAACTGGTGGGACACGGTGTGGGAAGGAGCCTCCACGAGGCTCCCAATCTTCCCAATTACGGGGTTCCGGGAACCGGTATAAACCTTGAACCCGGACTGGTTCTTGCTCTTGAGCCTATGGTTAACGAGGGGAGCGACGGAATCAGGTACGATGAGGACAGGTGGACGGTCAGGACCGTTGACGGAGGGCTTTCCTGTCATTTTGAGTATACGGTGGCTGTAACCGGTAACGGTCCCAGGGTTCTTACAAAGTTTCTGTGGTAGACTTTGCAATGGATACGATAGAGACTGAAGGAAGGGTTATAGAGGCTCTGCCCAATACGATGTTCAGGGTCGCGCTTGACGGCGGCGGCGAGGTTCTTGCCCATCTTTCGGGCAGAATGAAAGTAAGGTACATAAGGGTTCTTCCCGGCGACAGGGTCAGGGTGGAGATAAGCGCCTACGACCCCGCGAGGGGCCGGATAACTTACAGGCTTGATAAGAACAGTGTGCGGGAGTAAGATTTAAGATTAAATAAATGGGAGAAGGTGGTTAGATAATGAAGGTAAAAGCGTCAGTAAAGCCCATGTGTCC
>SLGR01000068.1 GCA_007136585.1 Candidatus Sumerlaeota bacterium
ACTCCCGGGCGTACTCTTCTCCCATTTCTTTCAGATGAAACGTCCATGAGCACATACTCACAAAAAAGCATGAAAATGCTGTCTCAGGCTCTGCCGGCATCTGTCTACTCATTCTCTAAGCCAGCTGTCGCTCAACAAGTGTGCTCGGCCTGGAAAAACCTATTTAAACGGCTTTTCCCGGGACGGCCTCGCAAGGTCGACCCTGTCGAAATCCGTAAACATATGCCGACATCGTCTGAGGGTGTACTGGGGGGTATTTGCAGGTGAAAGTTGAAACTTTTGTTCTCGGGCCGATTGAGACCAACTGCTACGTTCTTATATCAGGAGGAGAGGCGGCGGTGATAGACCCGGCATCCGGGGGCGGGGTTATAACAGGGTTTCTTAGAGAGAATAAAGCGGAGCTTTCTGCGATAATCTACACTCACGCGCACTGGGATCATACCGCCGGCTCATTAGAGCTCAGAGAGATATTCCCCCGGCCCCGGGTATTTATGGGAATAAACGAGACCGTTATGTTTGATGATCCGGTGTTTTCGGATTATGTAACCGAATCCGGTATACTCCCTGTCCGGGCGGATATGCTTCTTTCCGAAGGTGATACCTTAACAGTAGGAGAAGAGACCCTTAAGGTGCTGGAAACCCCGGGTCATACCCCCGGGGGTATATCGCTTCTAATCGGAAAATATATTTTTACCGGAGACGCTCTTTTCCGCTCCTCGGTAGGCAGGACCGATTTCCCGGGCTCCTCGGGAGTTCAGCTTATAAATTCCATAAAGAGCCGTATCCTGGTTCTTGATGACAACGTGGAGGTTTTTCCCGGTCACGGGCCCCCTACGACGGTAGGATGGGAGAGACGCAACAACCCTTTTCTCATATGACCAGATGAGATACCCCCTACTGGAAGAGTTTATAAATTACCTGCATATAGAAAAAGCGCGGGCATCAAATACTCTTGAGGCTTACAGAAGGGATATAGGCGGGTTCCTTGAGTACCTGGAGAGAAACAGTATTCCTGTGGAAAAGACCGCCTCCGGGCATATAATGGAGTACCTTATGGAGAGGAGGGATTCTCTCTCCTCTTCTTCTCTTGCCAGGCTTCTGGCTGCGATCAAAAGCTTTTTCAGGTTTCTCTACCTGGACAGCCTAACCGATAACGACCCGGCTTCCGATATAGAGTTTCCACGTATTTCCGAGAAGCTTCCCGATACCCTTTCCCGGGAAGAGATCGAGTCTCTGATAAGCGCCGCACCACGGGGGCGCTCCAGGATTCTTATAGAGCTTTTCTACTCAACCGGGGCAAGGATATCCGAGGTTTCCCGAATCAAGGTAGAGGATCTGGATTTTGAAGGGGGGTGGATCAGGGTTTTCGGGAAAGGTTCAAAGGAAAGGTTTCTTCCCCTGGGAAGGCCGCTGCTTGCAAAACTCTCGGGTTATATCAGGAAAAGGGAACTTTCTCCGGGGGATTTTCTCTTTTCAGGCTCCGATCCAGGGAGGGCCCCCTCCCGGCAGACCCTCTGGCGCATAGTAAGGAAAACAGCCTCAGCTGCCGGGCTGGACCGGAAGGTCAAACCCCATTCACTCCGTCATTCGTACGCCACGCACCTTCTTGAGAACGGGGCGGACTTAAGGGCCATACAGGAGCTTCTGGGACATTCAAGTATAGATACAACCCAGATATATACTCATGTAAACCGAAGGAATATGAAAAAGATGCATTCAAGGTACCACCCCAGAGGGTAGTTATGAGAACCCCCGTCTACTACTTTTCCTGCCGGGAATACGATAAAGAAAAGTTAAAGGATATTGTTAATATTTTATTTAAAAATATGAATTTTAAAGGGAAAAAAGTTCTATTAAAACCTAATATGCTCCAGGGACACGATCCCGGGCAGAATGTCACGACCCACCCTGCGGTGGTCGAGGCCTGCGCGGAGTGCGTACTGGAGAAGGGGGGCGAGTGCTTTATAGGGGACAGCCCCTCGGGGCGCGGGAAGGAGAACGCGCGCCGCGCGGCCTCCAAAACAGGGTTTCTCGAGATATGTGAAAAGCTCGGCATAGAATTTGATTTCTTTGACGGTCAGGAACTTGTGGAAAAACCTGTGGAAAACGGTCTTGTATTTGACTCTTTTTTTATACCCGAGAGCTTCTTTTCCTATGATATGATAATAAACCTTCCGAAGCTCAAGACCCACTCACTGACAGTATTTACACTGGGGGTCAAGAATATGATGGGGGTGATAGCCGGGAAGGGAAAGACAGATTTTCACACCCGGGCTCTTCATCCGGAGAGTTTTGCCGATGCCATATGCGACCTTTACTCTGTGGCGCGCCCTGATTTTACCGTTCTTGACGGTATAAGGGGCATGCAGGGTCCGGGTCCCGTAAGCGGGATTGAGGTCAGAGCAGGGTTTATACTGGGCTCGGAAGATGCCAACGCCCTTGACGCGGCTGCCGAGACTCTCTGCGGCGCCGATCCCCGGAGGGTTCCCATAACAAGAAAAGCCGCCGAAAGGGGACTGGGTTCCCTGGAGTATATGCTTGACCCGGTACTTGGATCCCCGCCCTGCGGCTTAAAATTTAAAAAGCCCCTGACGTACCGCTCGGCGGCGTCGGCGATGGTACCCCGCTGGCTCCTGTACCCGCTGGGTTTAATATACGGGTATATGCGGATTCCCTCAGTAGATCGTGAGGTCTGCACGGGGTGCGCGAAATGTATCCAGGTCTGCCCTGCGGATGCGATTCAATTTAAAAAGGGAAGACCCCGGATAATTATGAAGAAGTGCGTAAAATGCTACTGCTGCGCCGAGAGATGCCCCGAGAGGGCCATAGGCGAGAGGTTCAGCCGGCTGCCGTGAGGCACCTGGGGCAGCAAAAAAAATACAGGGTCTGGGCTGCGTCTATGCTCTGCGTATGCGCGGTTATCTTTTCCGGGTGCGGATCAAGGTCCGTCACCCGGTTGGAACCTGAGGAGGCGATGGATCTTTCAGGGCGGTGGAACGACGGGGACTCGCGCCGGGTAGCCCAATCAATGATAGAACAGATCCTCTCCGGGAGATGGATATCCCGGCACCGCGAAAAGACCGGCAGGGACCCCGTAGTTATAGTAGGAGAGGTTCGCAACCTGACCCTGGAGCATATAAACTCGGGGACCTTCACCAAGGACCTGGAACAGGCCCTGATTAACAGCGGCATGGTCGGGGTTGTGGCAACAGCCGACGAGAGAGAGGAGTTGAGAGAGGAGCGGGAGGATGCCCATAAGTGGGCTTCTCTCAGGAGGAGCCGGGAGGTGACGGGAGAGACGGGGGCTGATTATATTCTCAAGGGGGTAATGAGCTCTATCATTGACGAGGAGGGGGGGAGGCGTATTGTTTTTTACCAGGTAGACCTGAGCTTGATAGATATTGAGGATAATACTATAATCTGGGGTGGGCAGAAGAGGATAAGAAAGTACATAAGGAGACCCCTTTTTACTTTCTGATTAAGGTAATTTCCAAGTGGAGGTAAGAAAAATGGGCAAAACCGCCGGTTTTATAGCCGCACTGAGCGTTGCGGTTCTTATTGCGGGGTGCGGAAAGACAGTGGAGAGGATAGATATGGATACCCCGATGGATCTTTCAGGGAGATGGAACGATACGGATTCAAGGCTGGTATCAGAGGAGATGATAGAGGACTGCCTCTCACGCCCCTGGCTTAGAAATTACAGGGAAGAGGCCGGGCGCACTCCCGTAGTTATAGTCGGAACAGTCAGGAACAATACCGATGAGCATATAATCTCCGAGACTTTTACCAAGGACTTGGAGCGGGCCTTCATAAACTCCGGTCTCGTGCGGGTGGTTGCCTCGCGTCACGAGCGGGATGAGATACGACAGGAGCGACGTGATATGGCCGAGTGGGCTTCCGAAGAGACCGCCAGGGAGATGACCGCGGAGGAAGCCGCGGATTTTATGCTTATAGGAACGGTAAACTCCATCCGCGACAGAGAGGGCAGGAGAGAGGTCATCTATTACCAGGTAAACCTTGAGCTGGTGGATACCGAGACCAACCGGAAAGCCTGGATAGGCGATAAGCGGATTAGAAAATACATACGAAACTGATCCAGGGTATAAAATTATCTCTTTTAACCGGGAGGATCCTCCCTCCGGTCTTTATTTCCCTCTTTCTGGTATCCGGGTGCGCCCGGACCTACCCGGAAAGGCTTTCTGGGATGAGGAGCCATACCGCCTCAGGGGAACCCCTTAAGGGGGTGGAGGCCCTGGAAAGGTCGGGGCTGCACGAGCAGTATCGCAACCGGCTTCTTTACCACCTGGAGGCGGGTCTCCTATATCACCTGGCTGGAAAATACAGGGAGAGCAACAGGTTCCTTGAGAGCGCCGAGTGGATATCCGACGAGATGTATACCCGCAGCCTTTCGCTGGAAGCCGCGGCCCTTGCGACTTCCGACAACCTGCTTCCTTACCGGGGAAAGTATTACGATTACCTCTTCATAAATTACTATAAGCTCCTGAACTATCTCCACCTGGGATCTCTTGAGAGCGCCCTGGTGGAGGTGCGGAGGATAAACCACAAGCTTGCCCTTTTCGGGGAAGAGAACGCGTTTCTCAGGTGGGTTACAGCCGTCCTTCACAGGCATTCCGGGGAGTACTCGTCCGCCTTCATAGATTACCTTAGGGCTTACCGGGCCTACGAGAAGACCTACCCTGAGAAGTTCGGGGTCCAGATGCCCCGTTTCCTGGCAGAGGATATAGCTGTTTTCTGCGCCGAGACCCGCCACCCCAGGAGTCTGGAGTTTCCCCCGGAGGTTCTTGCCAGCCGCAGACTCCCGCCCCCGGAATACGGTTCGGTGATATTTATCGTTGAAACGGGGTTTTCTCCCCATAAATACGAGAAAAGGGTTGCTGCCGAGGTTCCCGTTTCCGGAAGGGAGAAAGACG
>SLGR01000216.1 GCA_007136585.1 Candidatus Sumerlaeota bacterium
CTTTAAGTATGATATTCTTTCCGGGCAGCCGGTTTTAAAGGCGAAAAAAGGCTATGAGAAATTTTTGCAGGATAACAGAAAAAACACTTAAAGACCTGGAATCTATCTCCGGAAAAGAGGCCCTTCTCACTTCCGATAAAGACCTGGAGGGCTATTCCCGGGACGAGACACCCGGGATTTACGGTAAACCTGAAGCTGTCCTGCGCCCTTCCTCTCCCGGCGAGATATCCGAACTGGTGCGACTTGCCCTTGACCGCAATTTTCCCGTAACCCCGAGAGGCGGAGGAACAAGCCTCTCCGGCGGACCCGTACCCCTCTTCGGAGGGGTGGTTCTCTCGTTTGAACGCATGAGATCCATAGAGGATATTGATACGGAAAACCGTATGGCTCTCCTTCAGCCGGGGGTTGTAAACGGTATACTCCAGACCGAAGCCGAGAAACTCGGGCTTTTTTACCCGGTAAACCCGGCCTCTATGGACTCCTGCACGATGGGCGGAAACGTAGCCCAGGCTACGGGAGGCGCAAATACGGTCCGGTACGGAACCACCCGCAATTACCTTACCGGCCTGGAGGCGGTATCCGGCTCCGGGAACCTCTGGAGCTGCGGCGGAAAGGTTCTTAAAAACTCAACAGACCAGGCGCTCCTTCAGCTTGCCTGCGGAAGCGAGGGAACCCTCTCGATATTCACCAGGTTTACTTTCCGCCTTCTTAACCGCTCTCCTTTTACAACCTGGATAATAGCTCCTTTCAGTAATATCCTTGATATACCCGGGGCCGCTTCACGGATAATCCGGCAGGGACTGAACCCCACTATGGTGGAGCTGATGGATGATTTAACCCTTAAATGCTGCTCAGAGCATACCGGGATACCCCGGAGGTTCCCCGGGATGCACCAGCTCCTTGTGAGGTTTGATTCCGATGACGGGGATAGACTTGAAGAGCTCTCCTTCACCGCCGGCGAGGTATGCGCTGAAAGCGGGGCCGCTGACGTTTTCGCAGCCGACACGAAGGCCCGGCAGCAGCAGATATGGAAAATCCGCAGCTCCATACACGAGGCCCTGGGCGAGAGAGCGGGTTCAATATGCGAGGAGGATGTGGTCGTTCCCAGGGCCGGGGTTGGGAAGATGATAAAAAAAGCCTATGAGACCGCAGATAAGTATTCTATGCCGGCGGCGGTTTTCGGTCACTTGGGAGACGGGAACCTCCATATAAACCTGACCGGCAAGGATAATTCCGATCCCGGGAAAACGGAGAAGGCCCGGGAGGAGATATTCAGCGCCGCCATAAAACTCGGTGGAAAGATCTCGGGAGAACACGGAATCGGCATAACAAAGAAAAAAGCCTTCCAGCGGTATGCGGATAAAGGATACATTGAACTCCTAAGAGGGGTGAAAAAAGTTTTTGATCCGGAGAATATCCTTAACCCCGGGAAACTATGCCCCTGACCTCTTCCCCTTAATTTCGGAACTCATAAACAAATCTCTTATATCCTCCAGTATGGCGGCATACCCGGCGCTTCTGTAATCGGGGAATGTCCACTCAAGAGGCCTGAAAGCCCCGGATTTTCTTATAAGTGTTACCTCGGCATAAATACCGCTCCGGAGGTATATCCGGTGAGAGAAGTTTTTTGTGGATGCGAGAACCACCTTTGAAGGTTCCATATACCCGGGGTCTATATTGACTCTACGGTCTCCGCCGATGGAAAATTTTCTTTCGATCTCAATGCTCTTGAGTTTGGTTTCGGCGAGTTTGCCCGGGTCAAATAACCCGGAAAAAGAGAGAAAGACCCGGCGAAGGGGTTTTCCCATTTCCCTGCTGTAATAATCGGTAAAATCAAATTTTATCTCCCTCCCGGTATAATCGCATTTCCCGAAGGATTTCTCCAGGGCGGATATTATATCTCCGAGACCGGTTTGCGGTGAGAGCAGGAGCCCGGCAAAAAGCTTTGCCTTAGGTGGGTTCAAGGTTCTTCCTCCCTGCGCATTATGTTTATGATCCCCCGGGCGGCTTCCCTTCTCACCCCGGGATCGGTATCTTTGAGCATTACCCGGAGTTCAGGAAGAGCCACGCCTCCTCCCCGTCTCCCCAGCGCCGCGGCAGCGGCAGCCCTTACCGATCCGGAAAAATCCTTCAGTGATTTTTTAAGTATAAACAGTGACTCTCCGCACCCGAGATGCCCAAGCCCCTTTACCGCCTCCACCCGTTCCCATTTTTTTCCCGAACGGGAAACCCCGCGCAGCGTCTCCAAAGCTCCCGGTCCGCGGCTCTTTCCCAGGAGTTCAAGGAAGAATACGCTCATCCCCCCGGAAGACGTCCGGTGAAGCTCTCTTATCTCCCCGGCGATACCGCGGCATTCTTCATCTGTGAGCTTTCCGGCAAGGCGGCAGAATGATACTGTTAAGCTGCGTTTTATTCCGGGGTTCTTCTCTCTGCTAATCGCTTCATAAACCGCAAGGGCGGAGGGTTCAGAGGGTATCATCTCCAGGGAGGACGCCGCTTTTTTCCTCATATAAGGGTTCCGGGACTCCAGGAACCTCCTTACCACAGGGAGTGCCCCCTTATCTCCAAGAAGGCACCGGGCCCCGGCGGCCTCGGCCGCGGGCCATCCCGGAGTTTCCGGGATCTTCTCAAGGTATTTTATCCCGTCAGGGTGTCCCGCGGCCCCCAGGGCGCGGGCAGCGGCGGCGGCGACATAGGGACTTGAATCATCAAGTAGTTCGGCTATGGTCCTGACCTGTTCCGAACCTCCGATATTACCCAGGGCCTCCACCGCTCTCATTCTGAGGTGGGCGTTCTCCGAGCTGCAGATCTGCGCAAGTTTTCCGGATGCGGGAAGGTACCGCAGCCTTCCCAGAGCATAGATTATGCTTTTCTTAAGCAGGGGCTCTACTGGGCTTTCAAGAAGCTTCAGGAGAAATTCCCCGTAATGGGCATACCCGCTCTCTCCCATAGCCTCTATAAGGGTCCTTTTTTTTACAAGTGATACATTTTCGTCAGCCGTAAACTCTTCCATCGGCCTGGTTATCGCCCCAAGTTCTCCCGGGGTAAGAAAAACCGATCGTCCGGGCTCCCTGTTCTTTCTGGCGGAATCTTTCAGGTATGTGGCAAACCGCGATATCTCCCCGGCGCTGCCGAGGCTTCTCTCGTAAGGGGAAAACCCGGCGCAGCAGAGGC
Organism: Candidatus Sumerlaeota bacterium; assembly: GCA_007136585.1. Lineage (GTDB taxonomy): Bacteria > CG03 > SLGR01 > SLGR01 > SLGR01 > SLGR01. The sequence continues at coordinate 3,175 of SLGR01000216.1, forward strand.
CCATAAGCGGAAACCTCTCCCTCTCCCCCTCCCGGCTCCACCCGGTTATGAACCCGCGGGTCAGGTCCCCGGGGCTGTATAGAGAGTTCCGCAGGGATTCAAATTTACCGTTCAGCGAACTGTAAAAAGCCTCCAGGTCCTTTACAGAGAGAAGGCATACAAAATCATCTCCCCCTACATGCCCGGCAAACGACCCGCTGAGAGGTCTCAGCTCAGAGCTTATAAGGGCGGCAAGACCGGTTATGGCCCGGTCCCCTGCCGAAAAACCGTAAACCTCGTTGTAGGGTTTAAAATCCGTGAGGTCTATATAGCATACGGCGGTCTCAGGTTCAGAGGCCGCTTTCTCCAGCGCCCGGGAGACCGGCCTGTTGGCGGGAAGCCCGGTCAGCGGGTTTCTCTCCTGCCCAGCGCCCCTCTGACTCTCGGTTTCCATACTTTCTATCTTCCGCTTATGATTTCAAGCAGCTCTTCCGCTTCTTTCGCCCCTTCCGCATCCCCGCTTAGTTCAAGGGCTTTTGAGAGTATCCGGTAAGCCTCCGGGTTGAAAGGGGTGCGGTATATGTACCGGCGGATATACCCGGCAGCATCGGAAAACTCTTCATCCTCAAGAAGGATGCGGGAAAGATGTATATACGGAGGCGGGTAGGAAGGGTTATTGGAGATGGCCTTGCGGAAGTTTTCGGCCGCCTTCACTGTCTCTCCGGTTCTGATCTGCGCCCTGGCCAGGGAGTTCAGAGTAACCGAGCACCCGGGATTCTTTTCCAGGGCATCTTTATATTTCCTGGCGGCTGCCCGGTAATTACCCCTGTTCTCAAACATGCCGGCTATACGGATATCGGCGGAAGCGGTCTCTGCCACCCACTCGGCCACCGCGCCCCCCGGATCATCCGCAAAGGCAAAACTGGGAGCCGAAGCCCCCGGGGTGAATTCAAGTTCCTTGGCCTTGAGATACTCTTTCCAGGCCCCGAATAAACCATCTATATCCCGCCTGAACCCTTCCCTGAAAGCCGTATCAGGGTCATTTTCCCGGAGAAGGCGAAGGACCAGGGCAAGGTTCTCCCGACCGCGCTCTCTTTCCAGGTACCTTACGATTGAATGGACCTGGGCAAATGCGAGAACAACCTCCTGCCTTGAGTCAAGCGTAGGCATCCCGTAACGCATCTTCTCAAACTCAACCCAGCTATCTGATTCGGAAGCCCTTATAAGGTGGTTTTTCTCCGCCGGCGTGAGGCTGCTCTCATACTCCTTCCAGTAAGTTTCAAACCGCTTGGCAAGCCCCTCATTGAACCAGAGCGGCACGTTCCGGGGTTTGGCCAGGCGCCCCACTATATAGTGGACATACTCGTGAACAGCAGTATCGGGCCATCCGTACCCGAACATAAGCGCTCCCGGGGAAAGTATCATTATCCTGTTGAATTTACATATGCCTACAGCCCCCGAAACGCGTATATGCTCATCGGTCAGGGTAGAGGCCATCTGGAAAGTTTCACGGTCCGGATATATCTCAAGCACGACTTTCTCTTCCGGGGCCCATCCGAAGACTTCCTCCAGACGCTTAACGGCCCTCTCCATTACGGGAGCAAGCTGAACAGCTACGGCCTTATCCCGCCCCCGGTAGCGTATAATGAAACTTGAGGTGTGTTTTTCCTCGAACCCCTCCGCAGCCCTGAGCGTGCCGCGGACCAGCTCTTCCCAGGGTGTGCCGCTCCCCTCAAGATATTCCAGGGCCTCTTCATAATCCCCGGCGAAAAAAC
>SLGR01000153.1 GCA_007136585.1 Candidatus Sumerlaeota bacterium
GTGAAGAAACCACTCCCCCTGTTATAAAGAGGTACTTTGTTTCATTCATTTATGAACCTTCCTGATGATTTCACCCCCGAATGAATGTTTAGAATTTACTTTTATATTCCGGGATGTCAATAATATAAAAAGAGTTGAAATCTTTTCCGCTTGGAAGCAGGGAAGATATGAGCTTCAATAAGCGGCGCAAGTAACCCCTGAGGAGAGTATGCGGCTGTCCTGTTAATAGATTGCTGCAGTAAAAAAGGGTTGCGATTGACAAACCGATACAGAAAAGATATCAGAGCAGAAGAATACCGGATCTGTACTTCGCAGTAGAAAGGGATAAGGTTCCCGTAATAAGAATGAATAATATAATTGCTTTAATTCCGGCTGTTATTATCCTTGTTGCGGCATTCTACCTGTTTCAGTTTTCAGCGATAGCTTCTGGCTTTATGATTCTGACAGCAGGTATAGTTACCGCAGCAAAATTTATACGAACCTGCTCCACCTCTCCTGAATTTATAAAAGAACGCAGGTGCTACAAATGCGGCTCTGAAATGGTTCTGAGAAGAGCCCGGAAAGGGAAAGACAAAGGAAAAAAATTTTACGTGTGCTCTAAATATCCGGAGTGCAGGTGCATAATTGATATTGACGGTAGAAGAATATTGTCCTCATACAGAAAATACAGAAAACCCGGGGAAGGCTTCGCGAATATAAATGAAACTCCAAAATGCGGAAAATGCGGCTCTAAAATGGTTCTGAGAACGGCAAAAAAAGGCGCGTATAAAGGGCAAAAATTCTTTGGATGCAGCAGATATCCGGCCTGCAGGAATATTGTAACCATTAAATCTCCTATAGCCAGGGCTCCGGGGAGAACTCCGGGTAGGAAAGAGTGAAAATATATTATAACCGCCGCGGGAGAAATAACCGATCCGGTTATTTATTCGGGTCCCATCTACCGAAGATTTCTTTTTTGCCTTTTACCTTTAAACTCATATTAACCTTTAGCAACCCGGTCAGATTAATTTTTTACTTTAATGTCGTGAAGTTCAAAGCTGTTTCGTCCACGCCGGTTCTCGCCGTCTTTCGGATTCATTGAGTGTGTCATTATCGATGAGTTTATTTTAAACTATTTAATTTTCTGATTACTCTTCTTCCAGACGGAATAGAAATGAGTATTTAATTCTGTTATAATCTTCACCGTAACGTAGAGAAAAAAATCCAATGAGCCCTAAAAAAAGCAGACGGTACGGACTTCTTCTGAGTTTTGCGGTTTTTCTGCTCTTTTTCACCCTGTGGAGTTTTGAGGTTCTGTACAGGCTGGAAGCGGCAGGGAGAGATACCAGTTTTAAATTCAGGCGGCCTCGAATTCCGGATGAATCAGTCCTGATAGTTGAGATAGATGACCTGAGCCTCCGGGAACTTGGCAGGTGGCCCTGGTCGCGGGGTACGCACGGAAAGCTGGTCCGGACTCTTGACAGGTACGGGGCAAAGAGTGTTTTTTTCGATCTTCTCTTTATTGAGGAGGACCTTCTTAACCCCGAAGAAGACTGGTTTTTTCTGGAATCGGTAAGGGAGGCCGGGAATGTTTATATCCCTTATTACTTTTCCTTTATCCCGGGTTCAGGAACCAGAGTGTCGGAAGAACAGCACTTTGCCGCTTCAGGTATACCCTTTGACGAAGAAAATGAATTTTACACCACCGCCCGGGTAGAGCTCCCGTTTGGGGAACTCCTGGAGGCTGCTGCCGGAACCGGGTTCGTAAACGGATTTCCCGCCGTAGACGGGGTATTCAGGAATGCCGCCCTGTTCATAGAAAGCGGAGAAAGGCTTTACCCCGCCGCGGCTCTCTCAATGGCCGCCCGCCGCCTCGGAGCCGATCTCCGGGAAACTGATATAAAACCCGGGCGCTCCGTTACCCTCTACCCCGAGGGGAGCGATCCTGTAAGGATTCCCGTGAACGAGTACGGGGAGATGATTATCAATTACAGGAATATTTTCCTTGATAACGGTGAGCTGGTCCACGGTTACGATACCTACTCCTACTCTGAGGTGCTTGAGCTTGACCGTCTGGCCCGGGACTCGGATGAGGCGGGGGATTACCTTGAGGGTGTTATAAGCGGCAGGACTGTTTTTATAGGGATGACCGCTACCGGGAGCACGGATATAGCCCCCACCCCTGTTGCCGAAGCCTACCCGATGGTGCTGGCTCACGCCAATATTTACGATAATATCATAAACTCGGATTTCATCTCATACACTCCGCCGGCGGCCGATATACTTATCCTCCTTTTTCTTGCGCTCATACTGGGGTATCTTCTTCCCCGGATGAGCCCGTTTGCCGGCGCGGTCTTCGCAGTCCTGACCGTAGTTATTTACCTTGCGGCGAACTTTGCCGCATTTGATTACCTTAATATAACTTTTTTCATTTTCTACCCGGTTTTAATGATAATACTGACCGAACTTGTACTCTTTATCTATAAATACCTTACCGAGGAGAAAGAGAAGAAAAGAGTGCGCCGCGTATTCTCAACCTATATGACCCCGGCAGTTGTCAACCGTATCCTTATGAACCCCGGGGCCCTGACTCTCGGAGGGGAGAGGCGGGAGATGACGGTCTTTTTCTCCGACCTGTCGGGGTTTACCGGCATATCCGAATCTCTTGAACCGGAGGCCCTGGTAAGCCTTATAAATGAGTACCTTGAGGTTATGACCGAGGTTATATTCAGGCACGAGGGGACCCTGGATAAGTACGAAGGCGACGCGATTATGGCGTTCTGGAACGCCCCGCTTGAGCAGGAGGACCACGAGACCCGGGCTGTCCGGGCCGCTATAGAATGTTTCAGGGAACTCAGCCGCCTCCAGGAAAAGTGGAGGAAAGAGGGTCTCCCTGAGCTTGATATGAGGATAGGGATAAATACCGGACAGATGATAGTGGGGAATATGGGGTCCCTTACCCGGATGGATTACACTGTAATGGGAGATGCCGTCAACCTCGGGGCCCGGCTGGAGTCGGCCAACAAGGCGTACGGGACAAGGCTTATGATAAGCGAGTATACCCGGCAGGGCCTTAGCGATGATATACTTACAAGGGAACTTGACGCTCTCAGGGTAAAGGGGAAGTCGCACCCCGTAAGAGTATACGAGGTTATAGAGGAGAAGACCCGGGTCTCCGGGGATATGATGAGGCTTCTTCCTCTTTACAGTAAAGCCCTTGGGTTGTACAGAAAGAGAGATTTTAAATCCGCCGCGGAAATTTTCGGCTCCGCCCTGGAGGTGATCCCCGGTGACGGGCCCTCAAGGGTTTACCTTGAGAGGTGCAGGAAGTACGAAGTTGAACCGCCCCGGCAGGACTGGGACGGGACCTGGGAGCTTACCAGCAAGTAAAGGCTACTCTTCCTCTTCCGGGTCCGGTCCGGGGCCCGGGCGGTCGAACCTGTACCCGATGCTTACCCTGTGGACCGGGTCAAGGTTTCCTCCCGGAAGGTAGGCGTAGGCTATATCGTAGCTCTCCTGGAGCCAGGTAAGCCCGAAATGCCAGGCGGCCTCGTCCACATCCATCCTGAGGCCTGTATTGAATGATACGGGTCCGGTTCCTGCCTCAAAACCGAGTTCTGGAATAAATCGGTCCTCTTTGAATATAAAGGTTATATCAAAACCCGGGGTTATGTAGTAAGTACCTATATCCATCCAGTAGGCCCCTCCCGCGTGGGCCGCGGAGGGGAGGGGGTTTGCCTTATTGATAAACTCGGTTGAGGTTCCTATATTCTGGACGGCCGCGGCAAGGCTGAGGTTCCCGACCCTCTCTGGCTCGTATATAATCCCCGCATCCAGGGCCAGGGCCCCGGCCGAGGCCCTCTCAAAAAGCTCGCTAGAAGCGGCTTTAAGCGTTATCCCCGCGGAGAGGCGGGGTGTATACCGGAACCCGTATGAGAGCATCGCCATTATATCCCTCTGGGCTTTTACGGTCTCGGACTGAAACCCCGCTCCGTCAAACCAGCTCAGCTCCATATCCCCCGCGTCATAGTATATGATACCGGCGGCCCAGGAACCGTAGGTTACGGGGTGCCCGTATACCGCTCCGGCAAAGGTGTCGTCGGCCATACCGATTTCCGAGAGCAGGAAGAGCTCCCGTGACGGGTTAAGGGCAAGGACCGCGGGGTTATAGAAGACCCCTGAAAGGTCTCCCCTGACCGCCATTACAGGGGTGGTTGCAACCGGCTTGAACTTGGCCGAACGGGCCTTTCTCATTATGACCCATCCGGTCCGCCCGGTTCCTGCCGAGAGGGTCCCGGGAAGGGCCATTAAAACGAGTAAAAAGAATAAGAAGGTTTTTCTCACGTAGGTTCTACCTTAGTATGGCTATCTTTCGCACCTTATCCACACCCGGACCCTTCAGGTGGGCTATATAGGTGCCCGAGGCAAGGTTCCCGGGGGCCCAGTTGAACTCGCCTTCCGCTGCCGAATGCCTGGACTCCCTGTAAACCTCCTCCCCCAGGAGGGTATAGATCGTAAGCGTAAAACTGCCTTCCCGGCTTCCCCGGTAGATGACCCTTACAGTATCGCCCTCATCGGGGTTTATGGTCCCCCTCCGCCTGGGGTCGCTGCTTCCTATGATACTCATACTGCCGGCATCTATTTCCGTAACAGGTTCAGGGTCAGGGTCGGGATCCGGAGAAGGATCAGGGTCGGGATCCGGAGAAGGATCAGGTTCGGTCTCCTCACCGGTATAGAGCCTGTAAAGCCGCCCCTCTTCTTCCTGGTTTAAAGTCCCCGCGTAAAGGTATCCTTCAAAGGTTTCCGGGGCAAGAAAAGCCGAAGAGTTTGAGGGGTCCCCGAAACCGTCTGTAACTATATGTTCCCAGATTTCGCGGTTTTCTTCGTCAAGCTCTCCTTTTGTCCTCCATATCTGGGCCCCGTTATAGCTATCGGAAAAAGAAATGTAAAGATACCCGTCACCCGGAACGGAGATCGTCTCCACGCTTGGCGTTGTCGTAGGGGGTTCCACAGTTTCCAGGCCGCTGTATGGACCTTCGACTGAAAGGTCAAGGGAGAGCTCCCAGTTGCTTTCTTCCGGGATATCCGGGTTTAGGTTTCTCCAGACCCTGGGAATATCATAGTCGGAGTCTGTGACAACATAAAGATATCCGTTAAAATCTTTTGGGGCCGGAATGATCTCTTGACTACCTCCGGCTCCTAACCCGTTTCCCACCTCACTGTCCCATTCGGATTCGGTAAAGCAGTAGCGGTAAAGGTTTCCTCCCTGGTCATTGGATGTACCGCAATAGAGGTCCCCGAAGGCGGTGGAGAGGTAGGCGGCTGTATCGTCGTAATCGAAGTCAGTGTACGCATCTGCGAATAAAGTCCACTCATCTCCGGTCTGGCTGGATATGACCTGCGCCCTCCCCTCGCCATAATGATCGTATACCCTTAATCCGGCGTATATAATACCTCCCCTGACAGTCGCGCCTGTCAGGGAATAATCGCCAAGCATTATATTGATGTCGCAGTTCTCCGAAGGCAGTGAAATGGAAAAATCGTGACTTCCGGTTTTGCTCTTGTAAATTCTGAGAGGGTTTCCGGTGGAAAAAACCGCTACAAACATATTTTCGTTAAAAGAAACGTTAAGTGGCCAGGTTTCAGAGCCTTCAGGGTTTTCCGTATCCATAGGATAGTTGTAGACGGTTTCAATGCCTGAACCGTCAAAGTTTTCGCCCAGTTTTCTGAGTCCTCCCGTAGGTCGGGTATATGAAATGTGATCGGTGTTAAAAGTGGTGAAAAAAATGTACTGATTAAAAACAGGGCCCGGAACTATCCTGATATTTTCGGTTCCAAACTGAACCGAAGCCGTTTCCACAAACCCGGAAGTTTCCGAGGCCTCAAGGATTCCAAGGCTGTTTCCGGATGCGCAGAGAGAAAAAAGAAGAAGAGTCAGCGCTGCCGTTATTTTTTTCATATGAATCGCTCCGGACATTTATTTTTCCGGTTTTTCACCGTCGTAGAAACGCTCCGGGTGCCAGGCCATAACCCTGCATCCGTCGATATCTTCTTCCACAGTCTTGAAGCTGGCCAGAAGATGCAGGGGAATGGAAGTTTTGTTCGCATATATAGAATTCGGGGCTGCGTATTTCTGGAAGTGACCTGCCAGATCAATGGAGTGTCCGGCCATTTCCTGAAGAGAGAGCATATCGTCAAAATATATGAACCCGGAGTTGATCCCGCATCGGACTACAAAATCATGTTTGAACTGCTGGAGGCTGTTATTCAGCCTCGGGAGCTCCTCTATAATCTCCTTTGCTGCAAGGAAAGCGGATTCAAAGTCTCCAAAACAGCTCATTACCCCGTCAGGAGTCCAGGAAGTCTTCACCGCTCTGTGCCTGTTGAGTCTTTCTTTCACAAAACTGTTATACTGGTTGAAGTAGTATTCGACAGACGCCGGGTCTTCATCCCGTTTCATTGAAGTTGAGTTTACCACGTCTATGGAGAGAAAGGTAAGCTGTTTCCCGAGTTTATCTATTTTTTCCTTTATCCGGGCCAGCTTTCTCTGAAGTTTTCTGAGCTCGGATTCCCTGCGAAAAAACAACATCTCAAACTTTTTGAGTAATTTTTTATGAAAAGGTAATTCCCTGCCGGTCTGCTCCGGGGTTGATATTACAACGCTGTAATAAAGGCTGTCTTTGATACTGCGGCTGAAAGCGGCTGCCGGTATGCTCAGCAGAAAAGCGCCCAGAAGCACCATCCACCTTGTGATATCCGTGCCCCTGTAGACAGTAGGAAGTGTATTGCGCACGCCCGAAAGAAGAATCCCCTCAATTTCAAGTAGAAATACAAGGTAGCTGTAGGTTTCGTAGTTCTCCAGGGACGGGATAAGGTAGGCGACCGGGATAAGAAGAACTGCTGCAAGCAGCGCAAATATGAAAACTTGGGAGAGCACCAGCAGGAGATACAGAAATATTATCTTTAGTATTCTCATCTTAAATCATTATATACACATTTATCAGGGAGTCAATAAGTTTCAGCAGCACCGGATTGAAAGAAAGGTAACGGAAAGAAATACAGGTTTGACATCAACCTGGCGCTTTTTGTAAACTCCACTGAAAAATCACTTGGGAGATAAATCGCTTATAATATGAACAAAAATCCTGACATCGACCTGACTCCTGCCAGAGAAGCCGTTGAATCCCGCGGACGCCGGAGAAGTTCGCTTATCCCTATATTGCAGGATATCCAGAAAATATACGGGTACGTGCCCCGGCCGGCAGCCGAAATGGTGGCGGAAGAGCTCTCTATTTTTCCAGCCGAGGTATACGGAACGCTGACCTTTTACGCTCAGTTCCGCCTTGAGCCCCGCGGGCGGCATATCATAAAGGTCTGCCAGGGAACAGCCTGCCATGTAATGGGGGGAAAGGATATTCTTGATTACCTCTCGGGAAGACTGGGTATAACGACCGGGGGGACTACCTCCGACGGCCTCTTCTCGCTTGAGAGGGTGGCCTGCCTGGGATGCTGCGGGATCGCTCCCGTTGTTGTTGTGGATGAGAAGTTTTTCGGGCATGTCACGGTTCAGAAGATAGAGAGTATAATTGAAAGCTACAGACAGGGAGCATCCGGTGAATAAGGTTCTTGTCTGCGCCGGGACAAGCGGTATATCGGCCGGTGCCCTTGAGGTGGCGGATGCCTTTGCCCGCGAGATAGAGAACCGGTCTCTGAAGGGATGGAGCCTGGTCCGGACAGGAGACAGGGGGCTTTTCAGGGATGTCCTTGTGGATATAGTCACCGAGAACTCCGGGAGAGTCAGTTACCAGTATATCCGGGAGCAGGACGTGGCGGAGATAGTCCAGAGCCATCTTATAGAAGGAAAGCCGGTGGAGAAACTCCTTGCCGGGGAAGATTACCGCGATTTTTTCTCCGGCCAGAAACGCGTGGTTCTGGAGAACTGCGGGGAGATAGACCCCGAAAACCTGGGCGAGTACACCGCCCGGGGCGGGTACAGGGCCCTCGAGAAGTCCCTGCGTCAGCCTCCGGAGGATATTATAGAGACGGTTAAATCCTCCGGGCTCAAGGGGCGCGGCGGAGCCGGGTTTCCGGCGGGAGTTAAATGGGAGTTCGCAAGGTCCGCCGGCGGGGATGAAAAATACATAATCTGTAACGCGGACGAGGGGGACCCTGGAGCTTTTATGGACAGGAGTATCCTTGAGGGAGACCCCCACTCTGTCCTGGAAGGGATGACCATAGCCGGGTATGCAGCCGGGGCCTCCCGGGGGTACATTTACTGCCGGGCCGAGTACCCCCTTGCGATAGAGAAGCTGGAGAAGGCCATTAAAGATGCCCGGGGCGAGAAATTTCTCGGTGAAGATATCCTGGGGAGCGGGTTTTCTTTTGATATAACCGTTAAAGAGGGTGCGGGGGCCTTTGTATGCGGCGAAGAGACAGCTCTTATAGCTTCCGTGGAGGGGGGCAGGGGGATGCCGGTTTCCAGGCCCCCGTTCCCCGCGCAGGAGGGACTGCGCGGCAAACCCACCGTTATAAATAACGCCGAGACACTGGCCTGCGTCAGGCATGTTATCGCCAGGGGGCCCGGGTGGTTCTCTTCAATAGGGGTCGAAGGAAGCAGGGGGACCAAGGTCTTTGCTCTCGCCGGGAAGGTCAGGAATACCGGCCTGGTAGAGGTGCCAATGGGGACAACCCTCAGGGAGCTTGTATTCGGTCCGGGTGGCGGGATGGAGGAGAGGAACTCCCCGATAAAGGGTGTCCAGATAGGAGGCCCCTCCGGAGGGTGTCTCCCGGAGTCACTTCTTGATACCCCTATTGACTACTCTTCAATCACAGCTACCGGGGCCATAATGGGCTCCGGGGGTATGGTGGTAATGGATACGCGCACCTGTATGGTTGACGTGGCGAGGTTCTTTCTTGAGTTTACAGTGGCCGAATCCTGCGGCAAGTGTGTCCCATGCCGTATAGGGTTAAAGAGAATGCTGGAGGTCCTCACGGATATTACCGAGGGCAGGGGCAGGATGGAACACCTTGAGTTTCTTGAGAGGATCTCCTCCACCGTAAAAAGCTCCGCTCTCTGCGGACTTGGAAACACCGCTCCCAACCCCGTGGCGACAACCCTGAAGTATTTCCGGCAGGAGTACGTAACGCATATCAAGGAAAAAAAATGCCCCTCAGGGGTCTGTCTGAAACTCATAGAGTTTGTCGTGGTTGATGAAAAGTGCAAAAAATGCGGAAAGTGTTACGGAGTATGCCCTGCAGGGGCTGTCTCTTGGGAAAAAGGGGGGTACGCTTCTATAGACAGGGAGAAATGCATAAAATGCCGGGCCTGCATAAACGCGTGCCCCTTCTCGGCAATTGAATGACGATGGAACTTGTAATTAACGGAAAAAAGGTAACAGCTCCCGGAGAGTGCACCATACTTGAGGCCGCCCTGGGGGCCGGGATATATATCCCCAACCTCTGCTGGCACCCGGATCTTCCCCCCGGAGAGGCCTGCCGGATGTGCATAGTTGAGGTAGAAGGGATGAAAGGGTATCCGACGGCCTGCACCACTCAGGCGGCTGAGGGGATGGAGGTAAAGACCGAAACCCCCGAGTTGCGTTCCATAAGAAAAGACCTGATCTGGCTTATAATGAGCCGGTACAAGGGAAGGCCGGAAAGCTCTTCACAGCTTGAGAAACTGGTGAAATACATAGGAGAACAGGAACTTTCGGGCTCCGATTCTATGGATAATCCCGATCTTCCGACGGTGGATGACGAACCGCTTTTTGTACGGGACCTCAACCGCTGCATACTCTGCGGAAGGTGCGTATCCATATGCCGCGATGTAAGGAAGACCGGGGTCCTTGGTCTCTCCGGCCGGGGTATTGAAACTTCGGTAAGCACGAGTTACGGGGCGCCTTTTGCTGATTCGGCCTGCAGGTTCTGCGAGGCCTGTGTGGAGGTATGTCCTTCCGGGGCCCTTACTGACAAAGAAAGGTTTGATGAGAAGGACCGCGAGAAGGTCCTTCTTCCCTGCGTAAACACCTGCCCGGCGCGCATAGACGCCGCAAGGTACGTGAAACTAATAGCCGCGGGAAGGTACGATGATGCTCTGGAGGTTATAAGGGAGAAGGTTCCCTTCCCGGAGATACTTGGGTATGTCTGCGACCATCCCTGCGAGGAGGAGTGCCGAAGGGGTCAGCTGAACCAGCCGATAGCCATCCGGGCGCTTAAGAGGTTTGCCGCCGAACAGAGCTCGGGCAGATGGCGCTCAAAATTAACTCCGGGACCGGATACGGGAAAGAAAGTTGCAATTGTAGGCTCCGGCCCGGCGGGGCTTACCGCGGCCTGGTTCCTGCGCCTGGCCGGCCACGGGGTGAGCGTATTCGAATCCCTCCCGGAACCCGGGGGTATGATGAGGACCGGTATCCCCGCCTACAGGCTCCCGCGCAAGGTGCTGGACAGGGAGATATCCGAGGTGGAGAGGATAGGGGTAAGGATCAATACCTCCTCAGAGATAGACGATCCCCGCAAACTTCTCAGCCAGGGGTTTGATGCGGTATTTCTGGGCGTGGGGGCTTCCCGGGGGACAGGTATGGGTATCCCCGGTGAAGACTCCCCAGGGGTCCTTGACGGTATATCTTTTCTTAGTTCCGTAAACTCGGGCGGCGACCCGGGTATAGCCGGAAGTGTTACTGTGGTAGGGGGCGGTAACGTGGCAATAGACGCGGCCAGGTGCGCGCTCCGGGCCGGGGCTGAAAAAGCGGTCATTCTATACCGCAGGACTCGCCAGGAGATGCCTGCGCTTCCGGAAGAAGTTGAGGAGGCCTGCCGGGAGGGGGTTGAGTTTAATTTCCTGGTAAACCCCGTGAGTATTGAAGGTTCATCCGTGAATCTGAAAGTACGGTGCCTCAGGATGGAGTTAGGGGAACCCGATTCAAGCGGCCGGAGGCGCCCGGTCCCCGTTGAAGGCAGCGAATTTGTGCTTAAGACGGGTATGCTCGTAATGGCTATAGGGCAGCGCACGGAGGTCCCGGAGGGGTTCTCAGGGTTTCTAAACGAAAGGGGGCGTATAGAGGCTGATCCTGTTACGGGGGCCACTCCGGCGGCGGAGGGTATTTTTGCCGGCGGCGACGCCTGCAGCGGCCCCGCTTCGGTGATAGAGGCCATCGCCGCGGGAAGGCGCGCGGCTGCTTCAATGGACAGGTACCTCGGCGGGGACGGGCAGCAGGTTGATAAGAAACTGCTTCCTGAGGAGGAGTACGACCCCTGTTTCGGAAGACAGGAGGGGTTTGCGGGACTGGAGAGGGTATCGCTTCCTGTAACCGGTTTAAGGGAAAGGCTTGGAGGGTTTGATCCGGTTGAGCTTCCCCTTGACCCGGATAAGGCGCGCAGTGAGGGTTTGCGGTGTCTGAAATGCCAGTTCCGCCTGAGGATATCAGGTCTTCCCGCACCTCCTTCTGAACCCGCCTCGGATTAAATAAGGGAATATTAATGGGTAGTGAAACCGTGAGAATACGGAGCCTCGGCTCCGCGGAGTTTGATTCGCCGCTGGGGAAAAGAGAGGATACCCTCTTTGTCACGCCGGATGACGATATCAGTATCCGCAGAAGGCGGGGTGAGATGGGCGAGGGAACCCCCCCGGAATTCTTTGAGGCGGCCGGCCCCCGGCGCAAGATTTATTTTAGTCCGGAGAACCTCAGGTGCGGGATACTTACCTGCGGAGGCCTATGTCCGGGGCTCAATGATATAATAAGGGAAATCGTATTTAAGCTCTATCACGGGTACGGGGTCAGTGAGATTGACGGCTTCAGGTTCGGGTACCGGGGCCTGGCCCTGGCTGATGAGATCCCTCCCCTTGAGCTTACCCCTGACCTGGTCGATTCCATACACCGGGACGGTGGGACGATACTCTCATCTTCCCGCGGACCCCAGGATATTGACAGAATGATTGATACGCTCATTGAGCGCAGGGTCGGAGTTCTTTTTGCCGTCGGCGGGGACGGGACAATAAGGGGGGCCCACAGTATAGCTGAAAGGGTCAGGGAGAGAAACCTTGATATATCCGTTACGGCGGTGCCCAAGACCATAGATAACGATATAGCTTTTGTCAGCAGGTCCTTCGGGTTCGAGACGGCGGTCCAGGCCGCATCAGATATAATAGACAGCGCCCATACGGAGGCCCGGGGTTATTTTAACGGGATAGGCCTTGTGAAACTTATGGGGCGCCATTCAGGGTATATAGCCTCCGCCGCTTCCCTTGCCAACAGGAACGTGAATTACTGCCTTATCCCTGAACTTCCTTTCAGGTTAGAGGGAAAAGGAGGGCTCCTGGAGGTCCTTGAGGAAAGGCTGGCCCTGAAAGAACATGCTGTAATAGCGGTGGCCGAGGGTGCCGGCCAGGACCTCCTCAATAAGGACCGGAGCTCCGCTGAGAAGGACGCCTCGGGTAATCTCAGGCTCGGGGATATAGGGAAACACCTTAAATCAGAGATAGAGAGATACCTGGGGTCGCGCTCGGTTCCCGTGAATATAAAGTACTTTGAACCCAGCTATATAATAAGGAGCGTTCCGGCAAACGCCTCCGACTCAATATACTGCGTTAAACTTGCCCAGAACACTGTCCACGCGGCCCTTTCGGGAAGGACCGATATGCTGGTCAGCCTCTGGAACTCGGATTATGTGCATATCCCCCTTTCAATGGCCGTCTCCGAAACCAAATGTGTCGATATCCGGAGCCGCCTCTGGAGGACCGTTATGGAAGCGACCCGCCAGCCTTACTCTCTTTTTAAGGATCCCGGAGGGGGTTCTTAGAACCTGTAATTTATACCCGTCCTGAAAAGCGGGTTGTGGGCCGGGGAATCATCATCCATAGCCAGGTCGTAGAGCACCATCGCGTAGGCCGTTGTCCTGCGGTCCAGGCGCCGCCGGTACCCCGCTCCTACCGGGAATGAGGCCGCCCACTTACGGTCGTCATCAGTTCCGGGTTTCTCCATATTGGTAAGCTGCAGTTCCGCGTGGGCGTAGATATCCCTGTAGAAAGTGGCCTGGGTAAAGAGCCTTGACCCGTAAGTGTAACTGGATATATCATCCCTCTCAGAGTAGGAGTAGAAAGGGGAGACCCCGAAATCATATATTCCGATCCTGTACCCGATCAGAGGGGAGACATCCAGGTAGAACCCCCGGTTGTCGTAATTGCCGCTGAAAGACCCTCCTGTGTAAATGTACCCGGCTTCGGCGGAAGGCCCAGAGGCTGTAAAGCCGGCAAAGACCAGTGCCGCGGTCAGGCATTTTGCCGCAAGTTTTCTCATAAGTTCTGCCTCCTTTCTTTAAAGACTTAATATACAAATTTTAATAAGTGGCTTCAAATGAAAAAAACTATCCCGGGGTTTATCTGTTGTTCCGCCCGAGCGGCTCAACCGCCCGGTATATCTCCCTTACCCCCCGGGCCTTTACTGCCAGTGAGGCGGTTATTATCCCGAACCTCCCGGCGCTTACAGGGTCATCGCCTTCAACCAGGCGGGAAGCGGCTCCGGCGCAGAAAGCGTCTCCGGCCCCGGTGGTATCAACGGCTCCGCCGGCCGGAGAGTCAGGGGAAAGCAGAATCGTCTCCCCGGGGGTCATAAGAAAAACCCCTTCTTCCCCCAGGGTTATGAAAAGGGCCTCTACCCCTACCTCGAAAGCTTCCGGACCCAGTTTTCGTATCCTTCCGGGGCCCGGGATGGACCCCGGTTCCCCCAGCATAGAGGCCGCTTCTTTTCTGTTTGCCTGGAGGCACCTTGTTCCCCGGGCCCATTGTTTCCAATTACTTAGTGAGCGGTATGAGCGGGGTGAGGCGGTTTCCCGGGAGAGGGCCAGCGAATGGATATCCAGCCATACGGGGCAGGGGAGACTGGCGGTAAGTCTGTCCCATTCACCGATACGGAGCTCAAACCCGGAGTTCATTACCATTATGAAAAAGTCCAGCTTCCCGGCCTCACCGGTTATCTCGCGGATATCAAGGGGGTCGGAAAGGGAGAGGAGTGTCTCTCTCCGTTCCCCTTTTAATGGGTAGTGGAGTCTTACCCGGTTCCCGGGTTTCTCCGGGAAAAGGACCTTTTCGGTCGAGAGGGTATCCCAGTCGCGGGTGATCTCTTTGAACTCCTCCCGGAGATCTTTCCCCACCGCGCAGTAGAGCCTGGTCCTTACCCCCAGGGCCGAGAGAGCCGCACACTGGTAGAGTACTCCGCCCGGACCTTCCCATTCAGGTGATGTTTCCGAGGTTACTATGTCAAAAGTGGGGGTCCCGGCTAATCCCAGTACTTTTGAGTATGACACGGCGCGGTCTTAGAGAAGAGCCATTACAAGAAGTTTCCCGCTGAGTATGAACCTCAACGTCATTGAGAAGATCAGTCCCTTTGTTACAAAGAAGTACCCTGTAACCAGACCCGATAAAAAAGCCAGGCTTACCTGCGTAATAAATATATAATTCAATACCGGGGTTTCTCCTATGAAAGACGAGTACCTCAGGGAAAAAAGCGCGGTTATCAGCGCTGAGAGTATTACCCCGTATCTTCTGCTTCCAAGGAGGGCGACGGCAAGGCTGGTTATTCCCAGCCTGAGTATGACCTCTTCCGTAACGGCGTTTTTAAGGGCTACTGAAAGGATGTAGTGAATGTTTTCCGGGTACGATGCCGGAGATATGCTTATAAAGTGCCTGTCAAATAGAAAGTATGAGAAAACCCCCATGACGGCTGCTGTTAGAGCGAGCTTCGGAAGAGCGCGGGGGAGTTTACGGGGGTCTCCCAGGCCGGGCAGCCCGGATCTCCCCGAGTAGTAAATCCCGGAGGTGGAGCAGATAAATGATAGGCCAAGGACCACCGCAAGCTGGGATAGTATAAGGGAGGTCGGGTCCGGGGGCGCAGCGTACCCGGATTCCGGCATTACTGCGGCTACCAGGAACTGGAAGTACGGCGCCGCCGCTGCCGCCGAAATAAGGGCCAGGGCCAGGGACGAAGCAAGGTTCTGCTTTATCCTGTGAATATCTATAGTACTCAGAAGCGCCTCCGCGGTCTCCTGGAGACAAAGCTATTCTTTTTTATTATTGACCCAGGTTTTAAAATTGGTAAATCCTCCGGTTTTGATTATAATAAATTCCTGAGAGTTTATCGAGACCCGGAGCTCCGGGAGGGATGTACCCTGGAAGTATGATGTTTTTGAGATCGCGAAACAGTATGGAAATCTCAGTCCGGGATTTTCCGGGAGTCATTTTAAATGAACCTGGAAGAGTTTGAGGCGGAGGTCAGGAGGGTGCTTGAAGAGCTTCCCGGGGAGTACCGGGAGATCCTCTCCCGGGAGGAGGTTGAGGTCATCTGCCGCGACAGGGTGCCGCAGGCGGTAAGGGAAAGGCATTCGGGCAGGACGGTTTTAGGGATATTTACGGGTATTTCCCGGGAGAAGGCTGGGCGGTTTTCAAGCAGCGTCGAGCCGACCCGGATAGAGATATACAGGGAGAGCTTTGAAAGGGTTTACGGAACCGGGATAACGGAGCGTATGAGGGATAATATCTACCGCACGGTTGTGCACGAGATAGCCCATTACCTCGGGTTTGATGAGGAAAGTATAAGAAGACTTGGGTACTGAAAAGGAGCGTGAGCGATGCTTGAGAACAATATGGCGCTGGAAGGTCTGATTGAAGAGATAACCGGGTGGTTTGAAGCCGAGATATTCATAACAGCCAACCTTGTATCCCTGGCGGCGCTCCTTATTACTGGAGCGGCCGTATTTATTCTAAGGAAGAGGCTCCGCAGGTGGGGAGAGATGCTTCTTCAGGCACTCCCATTCAAGACCCCGGGGGGCTGGTTCTCATTCTGGTCCCGCGTGCATTTCCAACTCAGCTGGGCCGCGCTGCTGTGGGGGTATAATTTCACGTCTGCCGCGCTGGGGTATCCGACCCCTCTTACTCTCATAGCCGGGTACCTTATAGGGGCCTGGCTTCTCATTCAGATAGTTCGGAAACTCCTCCCGGATTCGGTGCTTGTAAGGTTTATTTCCCTTGTGATCTGGGTTGTTGCGGTACTTAATATCGTGGGGGTTTACGGTCCGGTAGTCGGTTTCCTTGAGCAGGTGCGGTTCAACCTGGGGGATTTCCAGGTCTCGGTGATGCTGATACTTAGAGGAGCGGTCTTTTTTGTCATACTCTTCTGGGCCGCCTCATCCCTGGAAGTTTACCTGCGCAGGTACCTTCAGAAGAGCGGCAACCTGACCCCTTCAGTCAGCATACTTCTCCAGAAACTTCTCAGGATAACGCTCTACACCGCGGTATTTCTGATACTTTTAAGCAGCATAGGGATAGATATAAGCGCGTTTGCCGTTATCGGAGGCGCGGTAGGTGTAGGTCTTGGTTTCGGGCTCCAGAAGATAGTATCGAACTTCATCAGCGGGATAATAATAATCCTTGACAGGTCTATAAAACCCGGAGATATAGTTGAGATAGACGATGTATTCGGAAAAGTTCGGGCTCTAAACACAAGGTTCGTCTCGGTGGTGACCCTGGCCGGAAAGGAGTACCTTATACCTAACGAAAGCTTCATAACTAACCAGGTAATAAACTGGTCGTACAGCGACAACCTTGTTCGGATTGACGCCGTGGTAGGGGTAGGATATGATAGCGACCTCAAGCTGGTTCGGGAGCTTATGATAAAGGCTATGGAGGAACAGTCCAGGATACTTAAAGACCCCCCTCCGACCTGCCTTCTTAAGGAGTTCGGGGATAATACCGTTGATTTTGAGCTGAGATTCTGGATAAAGGATGCAGATATGGGTGTGGGGAATATAAAGAGCGATGTTCTTCTGGAGATATGGGGCCTCCTCAAGGAGCACGGGGTCAATATTGCTTTCCCCCAGAGAGACCTTCACGTCAAGACGGTATCTTCCCAGGCGGCCCGGAAACTCAAGGATATACTCTCCCGCGGGAATGAATCCGGATAAAAGATCTGTTTCTTCGAAAGAGCTTTGCGGCAGGGTAAAGAGAATAACCTACGCCGACCCCGGTTCGGGGTATACGGTAATGAAACTCTCCGCGGAGGAATCCGGAGAGGAGGTTACCGCTACGGGAAATATCCCCGGCCTCTCCGCGGGGGAGCGGTTGCGCCTGGAAGGCAGGTGGGTAACCCATCCCAGGTACGGAAGGCAGTTTGAAGCAAGCGGGTATTCCAGGGAAGCCCCCGTTACGGAAGACGGTATAGAGAAGTACCTGGGGTCGGGGCTCATAAAAGGGATAGGGCCGGTCACGGCCCGGAGAATAGTAAAACATTTCGGATCCGA
>SLGR01000078.1 GCA_007136585.1 Candidatus Sumerlaeota bacterium
CTTTTAATTCCTTATGACGAGGGGGTTTTTAACGGGCTTCAAAATATAAACGGGCAGAACGTGGTTTCGAATATTCAGTTATATCTGGACTTAATAAATTATAAAGCCAGGGGAGAAGAAGCGGCGCATATTATATACGAGAGGTTTATTGAAGAAAATTGGTTAAAAAATCAGATTATCCCCGGGAAGAAGTAGATCTTTGTTTGACCGTTCTTGTTGAAATAATGACTGTGCTGAGCAGTTTCAAAGAAAATATGGTGATTATAGGCGGCTGGGTTCCGTATTTTCTGCTAAGGGAAGATTCCAGCCGGCATATCGGGAGTTTGGATATAGATATAGCTTTTGATTTCAAACATATTTCTGAAGATTCCTATAAAACAATTCTTCAGTTGCTTAAAGACAGAGATTACCTGCAAAACGATAAGCAGCCTTTTATTTTCCATCGCCGTATTGAAGGAAAAACAGTTGAAATAAACCTGCTGGCAGGCGAATACGGCGGCACTGGAAAATCAAGGAGAACACAGAGATTTCAGGAGATAAATGCTCGTAAAGCAAGAGGCTGCGACCTTGTATTCAATGAACCGGTAGAGTGTAAACTTAAAAAAAAGATGCCCGGCGGCGGGGTAAACACTGTCAAATTTAAAATTCCGGGGGCAGTGCCGTTTATAGCGACCAAAGGTATGACCCTTTGGGACAGATACAAAGAGAAAGACGCCTATGATATCTGGTTTTTATTGAAAAACTATCCCGGCGGTGTCAGTGAACTGGCATATTTATTTAAGTCGCGCCTGGGTAATAAACTGGTAAAAGAAGGCCTTGAGAAAATACGGAGTAAATTTGTTGCTGTAGATTCGCCCGGACCGGTTTGGGTTGCCAACTTTTTAGAAGCGGAGGATTTACAGGAGCAGGAAAGAGTTCAGCGGGATGCTTATGAACGGGTAAAATCATTTCTTGATATGCTTCAGATAGAAGAATACCGGGAATAATTGATTCAGGCAATATCCCGCTCCCTTTAAGGGGCCCCTGCGGAAGTTTCCCGTAAAAAGTTCGGCGCGGGATTGCATAAACCGTAAATATTCTGTAAATTAGCAGGTATGGCGGAAGATATTCAGAACCTTGCGGTCGCGGCCCGGGACGGGGATACGGATGCCCTCAACACTCTTATAACCCTGACCTGCGAACACCTCGGCCGACTGGCCCGGGGGTACAGTAACCTCCCCGCCTCCCTTCGCGACGAGGCGGTCAGCGAAGCCATAATAAAGATTTTCCGGAACCTCCCCGCCTACGACCCCGAAAGATCGGCCTACAAAACCTGGGCCGGAAGGATCGGGGAAAATACTCTGAGATCCTTCTGCAGGGACGAGAAACGCCGGAGACAGAGTTTCGTTTCTCTGGACGAGGATCTCAGTATCCCCGGGGATGATGTCTCCCCCTATCAATCGGTTATGTTCAAATGTCTCAGAGTAATTTTCTTCAAGGCGCTTATGGAGATTAAAAACACGGATAACCGGAACGCCCTTCTTATGGTCATCCTGTGCCTTGAGCACCAGAAAAAGGCCGCCGAGTTCCTGGGAACCTCAAGGAACACCTACAAGAGCAGGCTGGACGCAGCCATAAGCGAGCTTGCCCGGATAATAGAGTCCTCCCAGGATTACAGTTCAATGCTTAGCTTCCAGACATTCCTTAGAGAGCAGGAAGGGGGAATAACCTCGGTAGTCGCCGGGTACTGCAAAAAGATATCTGACAGGACCGAAAGGAAGGTCCTGGAGCGCGCCCTGGAGAAGGGCGATCTCCGTGAGGCCGCCCGGGCTGCGGGCCTTTCCGTTGAGGAGTTCAGGGATATATTCAGGAAAGCTCTCGTCAGCCTCGCCGCAAAACTTACAGAGTACAGGAGGATAGTTGACTCCCTCGCCAGCAAAAAGGAGTGCCCCGCTTCTGTTTCCGGATACCTCCTCAGCCTTTTCAGACACGGGGTAATCCCCGGGACCCGGGACTCCTCTTATTTCCCCCCTCATACCGGGATATACCGGGATATAGCCGACGCCCTTTTCACTCTTTTCATAGCCCCGGAGCTGCCCCCCACGGCAGGGGAGATCGTTACGGGGATAATAAATACCAGGGGAATCAGCAGGGATACGATTATGGAGGAACTCGGAGTATCCGGGGGCGAACTCTTCGGGTTCCTGGAGGACCGGACCCCCCTCCCCGCGAAGGCGGCGGGGAAACTCGCTAAAATCCTCGGTATCCCCCGCGCAAGGCTTGAGAGGGCCGTAAAGACAACCTATTATCCCCCTGATGCCTGACCCCCGGCGTCTAAAACAGGATGCCTGGGGCGCATACTCGCAGGGAAACTTCAGCGGGGCCATCTATATGTTCAGGCGGGCCCAGGAATCCTTCGGGAGATCCGCTCCCCCAAAAACCGAACTTGAGCTCATCAAGGGGGTAATGCTCTGCCATAGCTGTCTCGGAGATACACAAGGGGCCCTGGAGGCCGCGGAGAAGGGGCTCGCCCTGATATCGGAAAAAGGCGGGGAGATAGATGGCGCCGCAAAGGCCAGGTTTCTCCATAACTGCGCTGTAAGCTACTCAAAGAACGAAGATCACCGACGGGCCCTTGAACTACTGAAACAGGCCCTCCCCGACTCAGACCGCGGGTTCAGGCCCAAGGTGATACAGGGTATAGGTGTCACCCTTGCCGGACTGGGAAGGCACGCCCGGGCCGTTAAGGAGTATGACCGGGCCCTTGACGGGAACCCCGGCCCCGCCACCAAACTCTTCCTTATGGAGCATAAGAGCGCCTCCCTGCACGCCCTGAAGGAGTACGGTTCCGCCGTGAAACTTCTCAGGGAAACGGTCCGGGAGAGAGAGAGGAGGCAGATACCCAGGGACTGGACATTCTTCCACCTGGGCTCCTCCCTTGAGGCCTCCGGAAACCTTGAGGAAGCCCTCAAGTACTACAAACTTGCGGCCGATTCCTCCGATTCCCTTATATCCCACGTGCAGGACTCCGATTACCGCAAGAGTTTTTTCCGTCAGAAACTGGAGATATTCAGCCGCCTGGTCTCCCTGGCGATGCGCCTTGACCGCACCCCTCTGGCCTATTCATACGCCCGGGCGGCCAAGGGGAAGGTCTTCCGGGAGGAGCTCCTCAGGAACAGCTCCGGGAGCGCGGACCTTGAGGCCGAGAAAAAACTCCGCACCAGGATGAGGAAACTCGTTGAAGGGGAGTTCGACCCCGTCCAGGCTGAGAGACTCGGAAAGAGATACAGACAGGTCCGGGAAAGGATCCGGGAGAAGGGCGGTGTATCCGGGTTCCTCAGGGACCCCCTGAGCGTCTCGGAAATAAAAAAGACGCTCAGGAAAAACGAGGCCCTCATAGACTTCTACTTCCTTCCGGGAAAACTTCTTATCTTTATCAGCGCGAAAAGCGGGTTCAGGAGTTTCATAGCGGATACCGGGGACGGGGAGCTTGAGAAGACCATCCTTGGGTACCGCGCCGCGCTTCTGGGCAAAGGGGACCCCGGGAACCTGAACTGGATCTCCCGCCGGATTTATGAGAGGATACTCGGTGAACCCCTTAAGGGTCTGAAAGGCGTAGATACCCTTCTTATTTCCCCACACAGGGTCCTTCATCTTCTCCCCTTCGGGGCCCTCAGGACCCCCGGAAACAGGCACCTGGCGGAGGAGTTCATTGTTTTCCACGTCCCGTCCCCACTTACCCTCAGCTGCATAAGGCAGAGAAAGAAGAAGAACCGGAAAAGGACCTTTCTCGGAGTTGCCGACCCCCTGGGAGACCTCCCGGAGGCCCGGAGGGAAACGCTCAGCCTCGGCAGGCATTTCTCCTCCCCGGAGATACTCAAGGGAGGCCGGGCGACACTCCCCGCGGTAAAGAGGGCCCTGCCGGGGAAAACAAATATCCATTTCGCCTGCCACGGGGTCTTTGAGAGCCTCTCCCCACTGGACTCCCACATAAAACTCCGCCCCCTGAGAAAGACCCCGGGGGAACTCAGGGCTTCGGAGATAACCGGGATAAACCTGAAGGAAGCCGAATGCGCGGTCCTCTCGGCCTGCAGCACGGCCCTGGGTTGCGGGTCTCCCGGGGACGACTGGGACGGGCTCTCCCGCTCCCTCCTTATAGCCGGGGCCCGGTCAGCCCTGACGGCCCTGTGGGATATCCCGGACTCCTTTACGGCGGATTTTATGGAATCTTTTTACGAACACTTAAGCGGTATGAGCCCCGCAGCCGCGCTCAGGGAGGCCTGCCTCCTGAGCATAGAAAAGGGGCTCCACCCGTTTTACTGGGCGGCGTTCAGGCTCAGCGGAAACTCTTAAACCCCATCACGTAAATAATCGGCGTATCCGCGCTCTCAAGGAGCGTATGCTTGAAATACATACGGGGAAGGAAAAGTCTTTTCTCAACAAGGTAAAGGGCCCGGTCCAGCTCCCCCGCGGGGCTCTTTCCGCCCCTAGGGGAGGCGCTGAAGACAAGTGCCCACTCGGGGCGCCCCTCAGCCGTCTCCGAGGAGAGAAGTTTCTCAAAGGGATCCCCGGGGCTACCTCTGTAGAGGAACCCCCCGCCTAGCTTTTCCCCCGCGAGGCGCGAGGTGTTTATCCCGGCCTCTATACTTGCCCCGGCGAGGGCTATATCCCTTACCCGAAGGGCCGCCGGAAAGAACTCTTCCCCGGCCCCTCTCCCCGGTAGTATTAGGTTCTTCCCGCAGTAAATCCCCGGAAATTTAACCGCTACGGAGCACCTGTTCAGGGGGTCCGGGCCCATACCCCTCCGGCAGGGGCCTTCTAGCCCCGCGCCTTCAGCGGGGTTCCCCGCATCTCCGTGAACCCGCTGTAGAGTATCCCGGCAAAGTGTTTTTCAAAGGCGGCGACGAGCCCCCTGGCCCCCAGGCCCATCCGGGCGGCC
>SLGR01000225.1 GCA_007136585.1 Candidatus Sumerlaeota bacterium
AACGGAGGACGAGTGCCATACGGCTGAAGAGAGCATAATTATTGAGCAGGTCCGCAGGGCTGTCGGGTTTTACAGGGCTCTGCCCGGAAAGGTAAGGGTGTATGCGAAGTAGAGCTTGCCTTATACTTCTGCTCTGTACATCCGGGGTTATGATATCCGCCGGTCCGGTTTCCGGAGAAAATAGGGAGTTTCTTTTTCACGCGGAACTCCCGGTTCCCGGGGAGTATACTCTTTTCGCAAGCGGGGGCTGGGACGGGAACTGGTACGCGGGGTATGACCGGAGTTGGATTACTCAGCTTCCTCCGGTGGAGACAGCCGGATATGAAAGGGCGTTTCTCGGGGCCCGGCTGGGACGTTCCAAGACCCCTGAACAGATAAAAGAGGTTCACCGGGAGGAGGGAGGTGAGGTCTCGGAGGGACCCTACGGGGTTCTTATCGGGATATCCCGGGAGATGAAGAAGAGGCCCGCTCCCTTGACTCTGGCCTACAATGATATGATTCCGAGAGAGGGTTCCCCTGTCTCGGCTGTTAAAGGTGTAGCCGAGAGCAGGTGGTTCTGGAAGGAGATTGAACTGGAAGAGATCTCTTCCGGTTCACCGAACTATATATGGCTCTGGAGCGGAGACAGGGAGCTTAAATGCAGCCGTACGGCTCCCATACTTGCGGCGGGTATCGGGTCTCAGGATCTTGAGAACTCCTACCTCGTGGAAGAGGATGAGATGAAGGTTATAAAATATTTTGAACCCGCCCTTGCGATAAAGCTCATACCCCCGGACGCCCCTTCCCCGGAGATTGAGATAACCGATTTTTACACCCACGGCATTTATCCTCACAAGAAGGTTGTTGAGACCGGGGTCCGGGGGGATTATATAACCGCTGTTTACCTTGAGATAAACGACGGATCGGGCTGGAACCCGGCGGCTTCTCCGTCGCGGGTTCCGCCTTATGATATTGTCTTTGATCCTGAAAAGGAGGAGCTTGAACCCGGGAGTTACAATCTCAGGTGCCGGGTTGTTAACTGGTGGGAGAACTCGGATATAAGCGGGGAGGTGAGTTTTGAGGTTGCGGAGTAAAACCGGAGGGCTCCGGTGGCTGATACGTTATTAAAAGGACGGGATATCATATCCTTCGCCGAATGGGAAGGAGAAGAGATACTTAAGGCGCTGGAGCTGGCCGAGGAGATGCGCGAAAAGCGGTTTTACCCGGGGTTTGCCAACATATTGAGCCAGAGAAGTTTTCTGATGTTCTTTTTCAGCATCTCGGCCCAGAGAAGGTTTTCTTTTGAGGTTTCCGCGGCGGAACTCGGGGGCGCCGCGTTCTGCTGCGATATGAAAGATGAAGGGTTCCGGACCCCGGGAGAGAATTTCATACGGCAGGCCGGAATCCTTTCCCGGTATGCCTGCGGGGCCGGTGTGAGGGTTCTTGAAGAGAACCTCTCAGGATGGGGAGAGGGAGAAGATATATTGAGGAGGTTTTCCGGAACCTCGGATATCCCGGTTTTCAGCCTGGGCCACGATACCGGCGACCCCTGCCGGGGTCTTTCCGAAGTTATGCTGTACAGGAGAATGCTGGGTGAAGACCTTGAAGGAAAATCAATACTTCACCTGTGGGTTCCCGGTTCCGCCCCGGGGGCAAGAGGGGCCCTTTATGAGAGCATACGCCTCTCCCTGCACCTTGGTATGAAGGTCAGGGTTTCTCACCCTGAGGGGTACTCGCCCTCCCCGGAGATCATAGATGCCGCCAGGAAAAAAAGCGGCGGAGAGATAACCCTTGAAGAGGGGTTCCCTGAGGAGAGCCAGGAGGCGGATGTGGTATACCTCTGCCCCTGGATGAGCGGGGAGTCCTTTGGAAGCGGAAAACTGGATATTGAGAAGGAGAGAGAGAAAGCCGCCTCTCTGAAGAAGTGGGGTTCTCCCTTGGATAAGATGAAGTTAAAAGATAAGGCAGTGGTCATTGATAATCTATCGGGCCGGGTCTTTTCAGGAGACTCCCCTGCGGGCGATACGGTAAAGGAAATGCTCCATGCGCAGAAAGCCCTTATGGCGCTTACCCTTTCAGGTTAGGAGGAATATATGCCTCTGGCGGTAGTTGCGGTAGGCGGAAACGCCCTTATAAAGGACCCGTCACACCAGAGCGTGGCTGACCAGTACAGCGCCGCTGTAGAAACTATGAAACATATAGCTTCAATGGTTCGCAGCGGATGGGAGGTTGTCATCACTCACGGAAACGGGCCCCAGGTGGGGTTCATACTGATGCGTTCGGATCTTGCCAGCAGGTATGCGGGTCTCCACTGTGTTCCGCTTGACTCCTGCGGGGCCGATACCCAGGGGGCTATAGGGTACATCTTTCAGCAGGTCCTTAGAAATGAATTTATAATGAACTCTATGGAGAAGGAATCAGTTACTCTTGTTACCAGGGTTCTTGTTGATGAGAAGGATCCGGCTTTCGGGGCCCCTTCAAAGCCCATAGGGCCTTTTTTGACCCTGGAGGAGGCGGAGAAAAGAAAAACAGAGGACGGTTGGCAGGTATGCGAAGACGCCGGGCGCGGATGGCGCAGGATAGTGGCCTCTCCCCGCCCCCTTGAGATACTTGAGGAGAACGCGATAAGAACACTGGCCCGGGCGGGGTTTGTGGTAATAGCAGCCGGCGGCGGAGGTATACCGGTATACAGAAGACCCGACGGTATAATAGCCGGTTTGGAGGCGGTTATTGACAAGGATCTGACCTCGGCCCTGCTGGCCTCCAGGGTAAAGGCAGACCTGCTTCTTATATCTACATCGGTGGAGAGGATCTACCTTGATTACTCCGGTCCCGGTAAGAGGCCCATAGACAGGGCCGGTCTTGATGAGATGCGCGGATTCTTTAAGGAAGGCAGTTTCTGCAGCGGAAGTATGGGGCCCAAGGTAGAGGCGGCTGTAACTTATATTGAAAATACAGGGGGAAGGGCCGTTATAACCTCTCCCGAAAATATAACCGCCGCCGCTGAAGGAAACGCCGGGACCCAGATAACCCCCTGATCAGATGCCAGGTTATCTCACCGGATTTAATTGTCTTTCCTGCCCCGCGGAGTTTCCGGCGGATTACGGGGGGTACGTATGCGGAAAATGCGGCTCCAACCTTGACGCTCTGTATGATTACAGGAGCGCCTCCCGGGAGTTCTCCGTAAAGGCGTTAAAAGAAAACCCGGTCCTGGATATATGGAGGTACAGCGCCCTGTATCCGCTTAAAGGACTGGATACTATCCCCGGTCTTGAGATGCCTCTCTCCCCTCTGTACCGCGCTCCTTTTCTGGAAGAGAAAACCGGATCTTCCGTGGTGTATTTAAAGGATGATACCCGCCAGCCTTCGGGGTCTTTCAAGGACCGGGCCGGGGCTGTGGTAATGGCGGCGGCCCTGGAGAAAGGTGTTAAGGTGACATCGTGCGCCTCCACAGGAAACGCCGGATCCTCCTGGGCCTGTATGGGGGCCTCCTGCGGAGTCAGCGTGGTTGTGTATATACCGGAATCTGCTCCGCCGGCAAAGACAGCGCAGCTTAAGGTTTACGGTGCCCGGATAGTTTCCGTAAAGGGAAATTATGATGAGGCTTACGAACTCTGTCTTGAGGAATCCCGCCGCCGCGGTTATTATATCCGTTCCACCGGGTATAACCCTCTTACCCGGGAGGGGAAGAAATCTGTCTCGTTTGAAATATGGGAACAGCTGGGGTACAGGGCCCCGGCCTCGGTTTTTGTTCCGGCCGGAGACGGCAATATCCTCAGCGGGGTCTGGAAAGGTTTTACCGACCTTGTTAAACTGGGACTTATAGATAGACCGCCTCTTTTATACGCGGTCCAGAGCTCGGGTTCAGACGCTATCTGCCGTATGGTAAGGAAAGCCGGAGCCCCGGGCCAAGCCGTAGAGCCTGTAAGGGTAAGCTCCTCGACTCTCGCCGATTCAATATCCGTGGACCTGCCCAGGGACGGGAAGGCTGCTGCTGCTGCGGTTCTGGAATCAGGTGGTGATGCTCTGGCAATTGATGACGGGGAGATACTGGAAAGTATGCGTGAAACGGCTTCACGGAGCGGAATTTTCACCGAGCCTTCGGGGGCCGCCTCTGTCGCCGGGTTTATAAGAGCCTCTTCGGAACAGAATGTGCCTTCGCCGGCGGTATGTCTTCTTACGGGGAGCGGCCTCAAGGATACAGCCTCTGTGCTTAAAGCGCTTTAATATATGCAGCGGCCCTCAAGAGGAGGAATAAAAAATATGAAAAAGGATTTTATAGATCTTACGGATTATGAGAGGGATACCCTCGTTGAGCTTGTGAAAAGGGGTATTGAGCTTAAAGGGGGCGCCGCGCCCCGTAAAGGAAAGGGGAAAACCCTTGCGATGATATTCAGGAAACCTTCCACCAGGACAAACGTATCCTTTCAGATGGCGATGCACCGGTTGGGGGGCAGGGCCCTATACCTTGGAGGAGAAGCTCTTCAGATTTCAAGGGGGGAGAGCATATCCGATACGGCAAGGACCCTCTCGCGGTACGTGGACGCTCTTATGATAAGGACATATTCACACCGGGAGGCGGTGGAGCTTGCGGCATCTTCCCTTATCCCTGTAATAAACGGTCTTACTGATCTTCTTCATCCCTGCCAGGCCCTGGGAGACGTAATGTCTGTAACCGAGATGAAAGGGGAGAGGTACGGGGATATAAAACTTGCTTACGTCGGGGACGGCAATAACGTATGCAACTCACTCATAAACGCGGCGGGGATATTCGGGTTTTCGTTTTCCGCCGCTGTTCCGGAAGGGTATGAACCCGATAAAACCCTGCTTGATAAGGCAAGGGAAAAAAACGCAGCCGTGCGTCTTCTCC
>SLGR01000093.1 GCA_007136585.1 Candidatus Sumerlaeota bacterium
GACACTTCCGGGAAAAAGCGATAAAGTACTGTATATAAGCGCTCATCTTGATACAGTTTCGGAAGATGTTCCGGGGGCAAACGATAACAGGAGCGGTGTGGCGGCAATGCTTGAGATTGCCCGCATATTAAGTTCGTACAGCCACGAATATACCCTGAAATTCGCCGCGTTTTCGGGTGAAGAGCTGGGTCTCTTCGGGAGTAAAAAATATGTCGCGTCTCTTTCCCCGGAAGCCAGGAAAAAAATTGTCGGAGTGATAAACCTTGATATGCTGGGATGGAGCGCTGACGGGAAACTGGATATTGTTTCCACTCCCGGATCAGGCATATTAAAGGAGGTTTTTTACGAATCAGTCCAGAAGGGAAAAGATATTGTAACACGTGATATTGAACTAAATAATTTTTCGAGCTTTAAGTCCGATCAGATTCCTTTTCAATTATACGGTATCCCCTCATTGCTGGTCACCGGAGAAGTCATCCAGGAAGTCCCCTTTTATCACCAGCCGGAAGATACTGCAGAAAATATCCAGTTTGAATTTTACAGCCGGGCTCTCCGGGCGGTACTGCTCGGAGTAGCTGTTACTGCTAATTCAGAGGCTCTTCAGGTTACGTTAGTGGAAGAAGACGCCCGCTCTGAATGGGATGCCGGAACCGCTGTGATTATAGGTAGCAATTTAGGTTTCATTGAAAGCTTGGCCGAATTGGTGGACCTGTGGGGCGCCCCTGTAAGATTCATCCGGGATATAATAA
This sequence comes from Candidatus Sumerlaeota bacterium, assembly GCA_007136585.1. Classification (GTDB taxonomy): domain Bacteria; phylum CG03; class SLGR01; order SLGR01; family SLGR01; genus SLGR01. Next base: position 750 of record SLGR01000093.1, read on the forward strand.
AAGGAGACGCCCGCTCTGAATGGGATGCCGGAACCGCTGAGAGTACAGGTGAGATAGATTTCATTGAAAGCTTGACCGGGATAAAACTTGAAAGTGTTTCAAGAAGGGCTTTTACAGAGTTCCCCGCCCCCGAAGCTGTACACGAAGATATACAGAAATGGAGCAATGTTACCGCGGATAATATATCCGATAGATTTTTTGCCGGCAGGGAGCTTACCGGGACACAGGCCTCTGAACTTGAAGAGTTTAAGAGTCTACTTGAAAAGACTCCCGCCCTAGCCGTAAACGCGGATCTGGAGTACGATACCAGGAGCATACCCGATATAAACCATATACTGAAACGGGACAGGATGTACCCGGGAGTATGTTACGAGGCATCCTACCATATTGCCAGGCTTCTGATGGAATCGGGGTTCACCGGTCGTTTTTTCACCCGGTACAGCCCGGGGCGGGATGCCTGGGAAAACTATGTTACCGTCAAGCTGGCCGGCCGGGAGTTTATCGTTTCAATAACTCAAGCCGAGTATATAAGCGATACCGGTATGGACCTGGGGGTTGTAATGATACCCCTTGATGAGCTTGACACCGATATGTACGTCTGGCTTACGGACGGCAGGGGGTACGGAGTAAAGCATATCCGGGATTTCTCTGAAGGAAAACTTACCGGGTTTGAGCTCTTTGACAGCAGTTTTGAATCATACGCGGAGATAAGAGACGCGGAGATTGAGAGAATTGACTGGAGGAGCCCTTATGACGGAAAACCCTCCGAGATATGGGCGGAGCTCAGCTCCGGAGAGGTACTTGTGTTTTACGAGTACCCGGACCGGATGGAGTACGAGGTCCGCGCAAGCCGCCGGGAGCCGGGAGTAAAGTTCAGCGATTTCGGGAGTTTTGCGGCTTACCTTAATGAGACCCCTGCGGCGTCGGTTCCGGATACCGGGCTCCTGAATGACGTTATGGCAGAGAGCATAGATAAGACCTCTCTCAGGGGTAAGAGCCTTGCCCTTGGCCTGTACCTCGGGTACCCCGCTGAGGATGCCTACAGGGTTGTTAATAACCCCATTGACGAGCTCATTGAGGAAAATACTCTGAGGTATCCGGAAGGCCAGAGGTGGGTTAACAGGGACGGTGTTCCGGATTATATAGGTTTTGGTGAAGAGTCGCAGAAGCTGGTGGACCTGTGGGGGGGCGCTGTAAGGTTTAGCCGGGATATCATAAAAGGCGTTCAGTCCGAATGGAGTGATTATATAAAGGGGTTTGATGAAGGTTTCAGGATAAACCTGGATGAGGAGCGTACGGCTCTTTTTGTTTCCATTGTTGACGAGTTAAGGGAAAAAGGGGACGAAGAGGCCCTGAGTTTTCTGCGAGATGCCGAGGAGCCTACCCTGAATGCGTTCCTGTTAGGAGTGGGGAAACCTGCCTATTACTCCTGGGCAACCGACGGCGAAATCGTCCGCAGGATCATTAATACCGAAGCTTTTTCCCGTTCAGACGAAATACTGCTCCTGGAGCACGGGATTGATTACCTGGGCGGCGTTATTATCTACAGGCCGGATGAGGTTATATCGGTTATGGAAGAGCACAGGGAGCTTCTTGAAAAATATGATCTGACAATCCCCGCGTCTTTTAAAGGCGAACCTTTGGCAGACGCTGATGCGAGTGAGGTATCAGATGAAGAGCCCGGGCGCTGGGCACTGGAGCAGGGTCTTACGGGAACGGAGCTGAGGTACCTGAGGGCGCTTCTTATGAGTATGCCCGCCGATGAGCGCGGTGCTCTTATGGAGGGAGGGTTAGTCTCCCTGGTGGAGGAAGAGATATCCGCTGCGGCATCGGAGCTTTCCGCATCCGTGCCGGAGCTTCCTTCCGAAGTTTACGCGAAGCTGGGTATGCTTAAGGCTATGATTACTCCGGGGAGCGGGATGCTTGAGGATATCATAAAGGTTACGGTGGCGCACGAGAAGAACCTTGAGATTTACGGCGGGGATATGGAGCTCCTTGCCGAGGGGTACGCTTCTGACTTAAGCGGTCTGGATAGCGTTGACCTTGCGGCGCTTCCGATATTCTTTAACGAGGTCCTCTTTACGGATCGTATGCTTGACGCGGGCGACCTGTGGAGGAGCGAGCGCGACTTAAGGAGCGGTCTGAAGAGTCTCTTTAAGCAGGACGGGTACGCCCATGTGCCGCTCTACTACCGCAAAAAGATAATAGACCGTGTTGTGGAGCTTAACAGGGAGTTTCTGGGCGAGTCCCGCGATATAAGGCCTGTGAGCCTTACGGGTGCGGTGGAGGCCGAGGATACGTACTTTACGGATATGCGCCGGGGAGTTGAGCAGCTCCTGGACGCGGTCCTTGGTCTGGGAACAGCGATAGTTGAGCTTCCGCTTGCGGGGCTCAGGCTGACGGCTGATGTATACGCCTCCAGGCGTTGGGACGATCTGACCGAGACTGTATTTATGAGGCAGAGCTCTTCGGGAGCGGAGTGGTACGAGCGTATCCGGAGCCTCTTTGAGAGAAGGCAGACTCCCGGAATAGTAAGCAACCTCAATAAGTATGCGCATATACTCTACGCCAAGTAAAATCCGGCTTCCCTTTTCTTATTCTATATCCGCAAATGTGTCTGGCCTGAAAAACCTGTTTAAACGGTTTTCCGGTAGAGTCTCGCAAGGTAGAGCCTTTCGAAATCCGTAAACGTATTTTGGAAGCGATTGAGAGAGTGCTTTTATTCTTTTTTTGAGAGCCTGTATTTACGGGCGTTTTACCAGTATTTCATAAAACCACCTGTTTTGGGGAACCGCGTTTTACACTATCCTTACAATCCGAGCCTCTTTTTTGCCCGGTTTTCATACAGAAACAGTACCATAAGAGGCAGTAAAGTTATGGAAAAAGCCGGTAAGGCGGCGTGCTAGAGTAATAATGAGGGAACCTTCAAAGTGTATTAAGGTTATTTATATAGGGGTTACACTTATTAGCATAAGTGCTTTTCTCTTTGCTTTTTTTCCGGGAAAGGTATCGGACCCGGGAGTTTACAGGGTCTTCAGCGAGGCTCTCTCCTATCCGGCTGCGGCGCAGGTGAATATAAACCGCGCCCTTGCCGGCTCCGGAAAGGAGCAGGATACCGGTGAAGAGTCCCGGGAAGAGTCATCTTTTCCGGGGTTTGCGCTCATATCATCCGGCAGTACTTTTACGGGCCCTTCGGCCCCGCTTATGACACCTCTTTTTCTTTTTGCGGTATCTGCCCTCGGAACGGTTTTAAAGGCGGGGTTTTCCTGCGCCGGAGGCGGGATAAGCCGTCTGAGGCATTATAGAAAGTGGGAGGCGGGGTTCCTGGATCCTGTTAGAAAGATGATATCCCGCAGGGCCGAGACGTATGATATAAACCCCTTAAAGTTTTTTTTACGTGAGGATCAACCCGCGCTTTTCATTTCAGGGAGCGCGGGTTTTTCTTATTCCGGGGGGCTGATATGAGTTTCATAAGCACTTTTTACAGTAAGGCGGTCTGCTGGCTTCTTACGGCCAGTATGGTATTCACGTATATGGCCGGGGATTACGCCCACGCGGCGGAGTATTTCTCAATGACCCGTGCGGTAAACCTTGATATACCCTTTGAGTTTGGTCAGATAGTTGAGGAGTACGACCCATCGGGGCAGGGTCCGTCGGTAGTTCTGATAAAGGACCTTCACGTAAACCCGGAGGTACAGAATAATATCAGCGGGATAATAGAGTCTGTGGCCCGGGATAACCGACTGGGGAGGATAGGTATTGAGGGGGACCCCGCCGGGGAGGTGATAGACACATCTATGCTCTCGACGGTCCCTCACGGCCAGATAAGGGATCGGCTCCTTGAATTTTATACGGGTCACGGGATGGTAAGGGGCCCCGAGATCTACAGCGTTCTGAACCCGGGATCGGCGGAGCTTGTGGGAATAGAGAGCCCCGGACTTTACGATAAGAACCTTGAGCTCCTGATCTCCTCGCTTAATAACCGGCAGAGCACGGTAAGGCAGCTCCACGTGCTGAGGGAGGTCCTTGGAGAGCTTGAGGAGAGGGAGTTCTCTTCATCTCTGAGACGTTTCCGGACGCAGC
>SLGR01000199.1 GCA_007136585.1 Candidatus Sumerlaeota bacterium
CGGGGTTCAACTAGGTAAACCCTGCGGATTTTTAAATAACTATGATATAAAAAGGCAGTCAGGGAAAAGGAAAAAAGACAGATAAAGGAGGTAAAGAAAATATGTTGGAATTTTTTTTAAGCGGAGGGTTCATGATGTGGCCGCTTCTCGCGGCCTCGGTTCTTACGGTGGCCATAATAATAGATAAGTTCATCTACTTTAGAAACGCGGAGGTTGATGAAGAGGAACTTTTTGTCACGATCAAGGATAAGCTGAGGTCCCAGGGAGCAGAGGCGGCCATAGCCTACAGTGAGGAGGCCGGAGGGCCCATAGCCGCGATCTTAAGGGCCGGGCTTGTCCAGTCCGGAAGGGACCGTTCCAAGATAGAAGAAGCTATAGAGAGAGAGGCTCTGATAGAGTTTCCGAGAATGAAAAAGTTTCTTCCGGCTTTAAGCACCATAGGGAGCGTCTCTACCCTGATGGGTTTTACGGGAACCGTTATGGGTATGATAAGGGCTTTTAATTCCATAGCCCGGGCGGGGACCACCTCCCCCTCCATAGTGGCGGGGGGGATAGCAGAGGCCCTTACCACCACGGCAACCGGACTTATAATCGCAATCCTTGCCCTTGTCGCCTACCACTATTACACCCACCGGGCTGACCGGATACTTCTTGAGGTTGAGAAAGCCTCCAGGAACCTTATAGATATTATGGAGGAGGCTTCAGGTGTTTGACAGGTTCAAGAGACAGGAAGAATCCGGGAGCATTTTCTCCACAATGGCTCCCATGGCGGATGTGGTCTTCCTTCTTCTTATTTTCTTTATGATAACCTCCGCTTTCGTTCTTGAACCCGGGATTGACGTGACACTCCCAAGGGCTGTTACTGCCGATGAACAGGCCCGGGACAGGTATGTTCTTACCATAACAAGAGACCGCACGCTTCTTCTGGATGACGAGATAGTAACTTTTGAGGAGCTTCAGGGAGAGCTGGAGAGGGCCTTTGCCGGAGACGCGGCGAGGTTCCTGGTGATAAGGGCTGACCGGGATGTTCCTCACGGTCTGGTTGTAAGGGCACTTGATACTTCCAGAAACGCCGGTGTGGATTCCCTGGCCATAGCCACGGAGTTCCTGGACTGAGATCCGGGGGGTAATGAGCTTCACAAAAAGCATACTCATATCTGCTGCGATACACGGAGCGCTTATTGCGCTTATCCCGGGTATCGGGTTTCGGGACGATACCCCGGAATGGGTGGAGGTCTCGCTCATTACCTTTCCCGACACCAGGGAGAGGGTGCCCGATATGCCCCCGGGTGACGAGGTTCCCCCGGAGCCTTTAAGGAGCCTTCCTGACCCGGAGCCCCCGGATATTCCCGATCCGCCTGAAGATGCGGTTATGGGGGTTCCGATGGAAGAAAGTCACGCGCGTATGCCGGAGTTTGATGAAGAAAGGGATATATCTCCCGTAAGGAGTGAGCCCCGGCAGCGTCCCCTTCCCGGAAGAAGAGAGAGGGAGGGTGTGCTGGACACGGAAGGAACTGACGCGGAGGAGATTGTCTCCGGACCGGTCTCAAGAAGGAATATACTTAGAAAAATAAAACCCGATTACCCTGCCTGGGCTGAAGAGGCCGGGGTTGAGGGTGAGGTTAAGCTGAGGTTCTGGGTATCCCCTGAGGGAAGGGTGACTGAGGTGGAGCTGGAGAGGACATCCGGGTATCCGGATTTTGATTCCAGGGCGATGGAGGCCCTGAAGAAGTATATCTTTTCTCCGCTCTCAGCCGATGAGGAAAGAAAGGACCAGTGGGGAACGATAACAATAATGTACAGGCTCTGAGACCTGTTTTCCGCCGTGCGGCAGAGGAGATGGCGGAGAGAGCCGGAGAGCTTCTTCTTAGAGAATTCCTGAAACCCAGGAATATATCCTTCAAGGGGAGAATAGATCTTGTTACTGAGATGGACCGGGAGAGCGAGAACCTTATAAAAAGAATGGTAAGTGAAAGATTTCCGGACCACGGGGTCCTGGCAGAGGAGACCGGGGAAAGTTTAGGGTCTGCGCCCTTCAGGTGGGTAATTGATCCACTTGACGGTACGACCAATTATGCTCACGGGTTCCCCTTTTTCTGCGTCTCGGTAGCTGTTGAAGAGGAGAGCAAAGGAACGGCTGCCGGGGCCGTATACGCCCCTTACCTGAGGGAAATGTACTCGGCTTCCTCAGGGGGCGGTGCGACCCTTAACGGAGAACCTGTGAGAGTCAGCCTCAGCAGTTCTCTGGAGGAATCGGTCGTTGCCACGGGGTTTCCTTATAATATAAGAGAGACGGGAGCGAATATTGAGTATTTCACCCGGTTTCTGTACCGGGCCCGCGCGGTAAGGCGCCCCGGCTCCGCGGCCTTGGATCTATGCGCGGTGGCGGCGGGGCGTTTTGACGGGTTCTGGGAGCTTGACCTTAACCCCTGGGATACCGCCGCCGGGGAACTTATCGTGAGGGAGGCCGGGGGAGAGATCACGCGTATTGATGGTTCTCCCTATACCCCGTACGATAAGACCGTACTGGCCTCAAACGGCTTAATACACACTCAGATGCTGGAGGTTTTGAAAGGATAAAATGGATAAAAAAATATATGATATCGCTGTTATAGGAGGCGGTCCGGCGGGGCTTACCGCCGCCCTGTACTCTTCAAGGGCCGGTATGAAGACGGTTCTTCTGGAGAAAGCGCAGCCCGGGGGACAGCTCTGGTGGTCAGAGAAGATTGAAAATTATCCAGGGTTTCCCGAGGGGGTGGCAAGCGGGGAGCTGGCCTCACGTATGAGGGAGCAGGCGGAGAAGTTCGGCGCCGAGGTGCTAACCGCTGAACTCCTGGAGATCGGCGATGCGGAGGAGGGGGTTTTTACCCTGCGCGTCTCAGGCAGCGGCGGGGAAATCCTCTCCCGCTGCGTTATAGCCGCCTGCGGGGCGAAGATGAAACAGATCGGCGTTCCGGGAGAGAAGAAGCTCTCCGGTAAAGGGGTCTCCTACTGCGCCGTATGCGACGGGCCTCTTTTTAAAGGAAAGAAGGTGGCGGTCATAGGGGGCGGAACCGCGGCCTGCGAGGAAGCCGTATTCCTATCAAGGTTTGCCTCCGAGGTATACCTTGTGCACAGACGCCCGAGACTCCGGGCTGTCGGAAGAGCGGTTGACCGGGTAAACGAAACGGATAATATAAAGCTTATGCTTGATAAGAGGCTCGTAAGGATAAACGGGGGAGAAACCGTGGAGTCCCTTGAATTTGAAGACGGATCCCTTCTGGAGACAGACGGGGTTTTTATATTCGCGGGTCTGGATCCTTCCACCGGCGCTCTGGAGAAAACGGTAGATACCCGCGAAGGTTTTATACTTACGGACGAATCTTTAAGGAGTTCGCGCTCCGGTATATACGTTGCAGGAGACTGCAGGTACGGGGCCCTCAGGCAGGTGGTCTCGGCCTGCGGCGAGGGCGCGGCGGCGGCGGAGCAGGCAAGGGCATACGTGGAAAAACTGAAAGGTGAGGCTTATGATTGGTGAAGAAAAAATAAGGCGGCTGGCGGTTAAGAACAGCGCAAAGATACTACTTATAGTATTAGACGGCGTAGGAGATATCCCGTCTGCGGGGGGAGGGACCGCGCTTGAGGAAGCCAGCACCCCCAATCTTGATGCTCTGGCGGGCGAATCCCAGCTGGGACTTACGGTCCCGGTTGATATAGGCATAACACCGGGCTCCGGCCCCGCGCATGTTTCGCTTTTCGGGTACGACCCGCTCAAACACGAGATAGGAAGGGGAGTCCTGGAGGCGCTCGGGGTTGGGGTTGAGCTCACCCCGGAGGATCTCGCGGCCCGGGCGAACTTTGCCACCCGAGACGAAAACGGGGTAATAACCGACCGCCGGGCAGGGAGGATCCCGACTAAAGAGAACGAGCGGCTCTGCGCGATGATAAACGGATCCATGGGAGATATAGGGGACGTGAGAGTAAAGGTCTATCCCGGGAAGGAACACAGGTTTGTCGTTGTCTTTTCCGGCCCGGGTCTTTCAGACAGCCTTTATGACGCTGATCCCCAGGAGACCGGAAAGAAAGAGAAGTTCGTAGAGTCTTCCGACCCCGCCTCTGAGAAGGCCCGGGATACGGCAAACGAGTTCATAAAGCGGCTTCAGGAAATACTGAAGGACGAAGCTCCGGCAAACACCTGTCTTCTTAGGGGGATAGCGAAATCTCCGGACATACTTAAGATGCAGGAACTGTACGGTCTAACTCCCTGCGCTATAGCCACCTACCCGATGTACAAGGGGCTGGCCAGGCTGGTGGGGATGGATATAGCCGAAGGTGTCAGTACCGTGGAGGAAGAGATAAGGGAACTCTCAAAGAGGTTCAGCGAATATGATTTTTTCTATATGCACGTTAAAAAGACAGATTCATACGGGGAGGACGGGAACCTGGAATCAAAGATAAAGGAGATAGAGGAGTTTGACAGGCTTCTTCCCCGTATACTTGAACTGAACCCCGAAGTGCTTTGTATAACCTCAGACCATTCTACCCCCGCTGTTATGAAATCGCATTCCTGGCATCCGAACCCGATCCTTATAAAAGGACCTCATATGCGTAGGCAGGAGGCTTCAGGGTTCAGCGAGAACAGCTGCCTGAAGGGTGTGCTGGGGAGTTTTTACGCTAAGGATGTCATGCAGCTCCTGATGTCCCATGCGGGTAAACTCAGTAAATACGGGGCATAAAAAGGCGCGGGAAAATATCTTGATAGATAATAATCTTTATGTTAGTATAATGTTTCGGTTGGTTGAGTAGAAATATATATACCCGCTGCTTTGGCGCCGGTATCTGCCGGAAACCGCGCAGCGGGGCGGCCTTAAAGGGTATTTTATAATGAAAGAGATAAAAATTTTTACGGTTATTGCTGCATTTCTTCTTGCAGGTTCAGGGTGCGCTGAACGCGAACCCGCGGTTGCCCATGTCGGGCGCCGCAGGATAACCGTTAGTGATTTTAAACAGCGACTTGAAGAGGTCCCGTCTTATTACAGGGGTTTTATCGCGACTGAGGGAGGTAAACGCCAGTACCTCTCGGGTATGATAAAGGAGGAGATACTTCTTCATAAGGCCCTGGATGAGAACCTGCACAGAAGGCCGGATATAGCAAGGCGCCTTGAGGAAGTTAGGCGGGAGGTTCTTCTGGCCGCCGCGATAAACCACCTCCATAATGAAGAGATAAAGGTCTCAGATCAGGAGATAAGGGATTATTTTGAGAAGCACAGGGAGGAGTTTGCGGACCCGGTTCAGCTAAAGGTAAGCCATATACTTTTAAGTAACGAGAACCGCGCCCGTGAGGTGCTTCAGAAGCTTAGAAGGGGAGCTTCTTTTGAGAAACTTGCCCGGGAGAACTCCATAGATACCTTTACCGCAGTAAACGGAGGGGATATGGGGTTTATCGAGAGAGGGGATATGCCCCCGGAGTTTGAGGAACCGGTATTCAGTCTTCAAAGCGTTGGGGAAATAAGCGATGTCATAAAGACACCTTACGGATATCATATAGTTAAACTTACCGGAAGGAAGCGGGGCCGGGCTGAATCATTTGAAGATGCCAGGGAGAATATAAAAAGACGGCTTGAACAGCAGAAGATAAACGAACTTCTGGACAGATACCACAGGGAACTGAACGTAAGGATAGATAACAGCGTATTAAGAGAGGTTGAGATAGAGGACGGCAGATCTGAGGAGTCACCCGGAGATTAAGAAACTCCGGAATTTATTTCAGGAGGAAATTCTTATAGCTATGAATATAAAAGTAAAAAAAAGAAACCTTTCAGGGGCTCTCTACGCAGCCCTGCTTATAGGGTTGCTTTCATTAACCCCTTCCGAGGGAAGTGCGGAGGAGGTTGTAGACAGGGTTGTGGCCAGGGTAAATGACGAGGTAATACTTCTCTCGGAGTTCAATCAGCGGGCCGCACCCGTTTTAGGGGAGTTTGAACAGATGTTTGAAGGCCCCGACAAGGAGGAGCGTTCCATAGAGCTTCAAATGGAGATGCTTGACCAGATGATAGATGAAAGGCTTCTCCTTCAGAAGGCCCGGGAGAAAGATATCAGTGTCTCTTCTTCCGAGATAGACCAGGGGGTTGATGAGATAAGGAACAGGTTTTCAAGCGAGATGGAGTTTCAGAACGAGATAACCCGCCAGGGGTTTACCGAACAGGAGTTCCGCGAGAATATCAGGGACCAGATGATGGTCATAAAACTCATCAACCAGGAGGTAAGGGACAAGATTCCCCCTCCGACTGAGGAGGAGGCACGTGAGTACTACGAGGCCAATAGAGAGGATATGGTTACCCCTGAGAGGGTGGGAGCCAGGCATATCCTCATAAGGATAACAGACGACAGGCCTCAGGAGGAGGCGCAGGAGAAGGCCCGGGAGGTATATGAGAAAGTCGCAGAGGATCCGTCTATGTTCAGCGATTACGCTGAAGAGTACTCCGAAGGTCCTTCCGCCCAGGCCGGTGGCGATCTTGGTTATTTTGCCAGAGGCGAGATGGTCAGCGAGTTTGAGGATGTGGCATTCGGCCTTGACGTAGGGGATATCTCGGAGCCGTTTATGACCAGGTTCGGGTACCATATCGTAAGGGTTACCGGGCGCGAAGGAAGCGAAAGACGGACGTACTCCGAGGTACGGGACAGGCTCAAGAATATGCTTTACCAGATGCGTATGGAAGAGGAGTATGAAAAATTTCTAAGGGACCTCCGTGATGAGGCCAGGATAACAAGGAGCCTTTTCTGAACATTCCTGATATTCTCAGTAAATATAATTACCCCCGCGATGAGATAGAGAGACTCATAGAGCTCTACCGGCAGGGGAAGCTTACCCTAAAGGATAACATAATAGACGGCAGGGTAGAGGTCCCGGATGAGAGAAGTTTTGAGTCTCTTCCGCCTGAAGGGTCTGCTGAGCTCAGAGAGCTGAAAGAGACAGGCAGAGAGGCCATAGAGCGCGGCCGGCTGGGTATGGTCATATTAAACGGGGGGATGGCGACCCGGTTCGGGGGGGCGGTAAAGGGAGCCGTTGAGGTCTTTGACGGTAAGAGTTTCCTTGAGCTTAAGATAAGAGTTGCTGACCGGGTTTCCGAAAAGATAAGGTTTTTTATAATGAACTCCTTTGCTACGGAAGAAAAGACAGAGGAGCATTTCCGTGATAAAGGGTATTTCGGGGTAGAGGACCGGGTAGAGATGTTCAACCAGTTCATAGCCCCGAGGATTGATAAAAACGGCGGATATTACACTCCCGGTGATGATCCGATGAAAGCTTTCTACGGGCCCGGGCACGGAGATTTTCCCTACGCGTTCAGGGAAAGCGGACTGCTTGAAAGGTTTGAAGAATCAGGGGGCAGGTACATTTTCTTTTCAAACGTGGATAATCTGGGCGCCGTTCCGCTTCCGGAGATACTGGGGTATCATATAAAAAGCGGCGGTGAACTTACTTCCGAGGTGGCTGAAAAATCTCCCGGAGACGAGGGCGGGGCTCCCGCCCTGGTAAACGGTCGTATTCAACTGGTGGAGGGGTTCTGTTTTCCCCCCGGGTTTGACTCTTCCGCCATACCTGTTTTTAACTGTAATTCCTACTGGGTTACCGCGGAATCTCTCAGGAAGGATTTCCGCCTGCCCTGGTATGTTGTTGAGAAAAAAACCGGGGGGGATACCGTAATACAGTTTGAGCATCTTTCCGGGGACCTTAGCGTCTTTCTGGAGACTTCTTTCCTGAAGGTTCCCCGCAACGAGAGGTTCTTCCCGGTGAAGAGGCCTGAGGACCTGGACTCCGGCAGGGAAGAACTCAGAAAAATTACCGGGTTTTAGTATAGCCTCACTTATTTTCGTACCCTTACGCGTTATTCTTTTTGGTGAGGGATAGGATGAAACGCCCATGATTATATACTCAAAAAAAGGTATGAGAATATCCTCGGAGACGCTGCCGGAATCCGTTTCCTCATTCTCGCCTACGGCTCCGAGGGTTCCGTCCGAAGGACGGAGCAAACCCGGAAACCCGTACCACCGGGGACTGTAAATATATTGATGGGTATTTTTAAATGAAAAAGATTATCTTTACAATGGGAGACCCCAGGGGTATAGGCCCGGAGATCATATTGAAATCCCTGGCTTGTATCGGGGAAAAGTTTTCATTTACCGTAGCCGGAAGCTCCAAACTGATGCTGAAAGAGGCGGAGAAACAGGGGTACCCCCTGAAAAGGGGTGATATAAAAGATCCCGGCGCTTCAGGAGACCCTGCCCGGGATGCCCTTGAGTATATAAAAGCGGGGTTTTCTCTGGTTAAGGAAAACCCCGGCAGCGTCCTTGTTACTTCCCCGGTTGAAAAGAAAAGTATAGCCGATCTCTGCCCGGGGTTCAGCGGACATACCGGGTACCTTGCTGAGCTCAGCGGTCTTTCCGGTGCTCTTATGTGTTTTATAGCCTCCCGGGCAAAAATGTCGCTTCTGACTCAGCATATACCTCTCAGGGAAGTTCCGGAAACCGTTTCCGGGGAACTGATAGTATCCCATATAAGGCTCTTAAGAAAGGAGCTAAGCAGGTGGTTTCCGTCGGTGCCTTCCCGTATGGTTATATGCGGGCTGAACCCCCATTCCGGGGACGGAGGTCTGCTGGGCAGGGAGGAGATAGAGGTTTTCACCGGCGCTATCCGGGAACTTGGAGAAGAAGGGGTAGAACTTCTCGGCCCCTGCGCCCCTGCGGCAGCCCTGCGCGGCGCGCTTGAAGGAAGGTATGATTTTATTGTTTCAGTATACCACGATCAGCTGCTTCCGGCCTTCAAGGTGCTTCTTGGTCCTTCCGTAAATGTTACCCTGGGGCTCGGGTTTGTCAGGACCTCTCCCGATCACGGCCCGGCTTTTGACCTGGCCGGAACAGGGCGGGCGGATTTTACTTCAATGCAGGCGGCCGTAGAGCTTGGTCTGGAGCTTGCGGGTGGCTGAGCGCCTGGGTCAGCATTTTCTCAATAACCCCGATACCGCCAGGCGCATAGCGGATCTGGTATCCCCTCAGCCCGGGGAGAGGATACTGGAGATAGGGCCCGGTAGAGGGGCCCTTACGGAGTTCATAACCGGCAGGGGTGCTTCGGTTACAGGGATAGAACTTGACGGAGAGCTCTGCGGGTTTCTTGAAAAAAGGTTCGGGTCAGAACTTGAGGTAATTAACGGGGATTTTCTTGATTCCGACCTTTGCTGTCTTAAACCGGATAAGATATGCGGGAATATCCCCTACCAGATCACCGGAGCGGTTCTGGAAAAGATATCTTCTTCGGCATGGCTCTGGAGTAAGGCGGTCCTTATGATACCTTCGGCAGTAGCCCTGAGGGCCGCGGCCCCTCCCGGAACCGCCTGCCGGTCAGCCGTATCTGTTCTATGCAGGGTATCAGGGCGCTGCCGGGTGGAATTTAAGGTTCCCCCGGCTGAGTTTGACCCTCCGCCAAAGATTGAGTCCGCTCTTATAACCATTGAAAGAACCGCCCCGCCGGTCTCCGCGGAGTTGAGGAACCTGGTAAGGGATATTTTTAAAAACAGGAGAAAGAAAATTAAAAACGCTCTCTCAAGGTCGGTATCAGTTTCCGCAACTGATGCGGAGGCGCTTCTACTGGACGCGGATATAGACCCCGGGTTGCGTCCGCAGGATCTTACCTGTCGTCAGTATAAAAATCTTGCAGAAATTATTGTAAAACGCGGGCTCTTTTGATATAATCCTGCCCTGAAAAATAAAACCCGGAAAACACAGTGTGTTCACCTGTAAGAAATAATGGAATAAAAGAAAGGACTTAGGATGAACGGCAGGAAAAAAATAAGTTTCGGAACGGCGGGATGGCGCGGTATTATAAGCGATGATTTTACCTTTGACGGGGTCCGGCTGGTATCCCAGGCGATAGCAGATCTTTTAAAAGAAGAGAGTGGCGAGCCTTCGGCTGTTACGGGATATGATACCAGGTTTCTTTCGGAAGAGTTCGCCCGGGCGGCTTCGGAGGTTCTTGCGGCAAACGGAGTGAAAGTTATCTACTCCAGAGAGGATGCTCCTACTCCCGTTATATCTGATTACATCATACGCAAAGGTCTTTCCGGGGGCATAAATATCACTGCCTCCCATAACCCTCCCGAGTATTCCGGGATAAAGTTCTCTCCCTCCTGGGGAGGGCCGGCCTTGCCCGAGACAACTGACAGGATAGAGGAGAGCTGCCTGAAACTTCAGGATAACCCTGAAAAGATAAAGCGTATGGAGTTTGAGCGCGCCCTGAAAGAAGGGCTGATAGAGACAGCTGATATATACCCCGAGTACGAAGAATCTCTCCGACAGAAGGTCGATACAGGGCTTATAAGCGGAATATCCGTAGCCTTTGACTGTATGTACGGGACCGCCAGAAAATATATTCCGCGTATACTTGACGGAGGTAAATTAAAGCTCATAAACAGCCGCCGTGATGTTCTTTTCGGGGGGCATCACCCGGAGCCGGCAGCCGAGTTCCTGGGCTCCCTGATCCGGGAGGTTTCCTCCGGGGGGTTTGATATCGGAGTTGCCGTTGACGGAGACGCCGACAGGTTCGGGATCATAGACAGTGACGGGACTTTTATTACTCCCAACCAGGTTCTGGGTCTTGCCCTTTACCATCTTCACAGGAAAGGGCTGAGAGGAGCCGCCGTCCGTTCAGTAATGACCTCCTCCTTCATAGACGGTGTTGCCGGGCTTCTCGGGGTTGAGCTGATAGAGACCCCGGTGGGGTTCAAGTATATAGGGGATATCTTTGTTAAAAGGGATATAATAGTAGGCGGGGAGGAGAGCGGGGGGCTCACGACAGGAGGTCATCTTCCCGAGAAAGACGGGATACTTGCCTGTCTTATAATGGCCGAACTGAGGGCTTATGAGAAACGCCCTCTTTTAGCGCTTCTTGACGAGCTGCAGGAGAAAACAGGCAGGTACGTGACTGTGAGGAAGAACTATAAACTTTCGCCCGAGGATATGGAAAGGGTCCGGGAGAGAATGAGAAAGGATCTTCCGGAAGATTTCGGCGGGGTAAAGGTGGAAGAGGTTATTACCACAGACGGGTACAAATTTATGCTCAGTGAGAAAAATTCCTGGATAGGTTTCAGGTTTTCCGGGACCGAGCCCGTTGTCCGCCTCTATGCGGAAAGCACCTCCGATGAAAAGGTCGCCGGGATTATAAGATCGGCCGAGAAGATATTCTCCCTCTCGTAGGGACCGTTTTATTGACAGCAGGCTTATATTTTTTAAAATCCGGGTAGTAGAAGAGACTCCCGGCACCGGCGGGAAAAGGTTTTAATATAACAGGAAGGGGATTTTAAAATGGAATATATAAGTAAGGCGCTCGGTGAAATTAATGAGAAGAACAGGGAACAGCCTGAGTTTCTCCAGGCTGTAAAGGAAGTCCTTGAAAGCGTTTCTCCCGCTCTGGAAAGGTACCCGGAGTTCAGGAAAGCAAAAGTGGTTGAAAGGCTTGCGGAACCGGATCGCGTCATAATATTCAGGGTCCCCTGGGTTGACCGTAACGGGGAGGTGCAGGTTAACAGGGGGTTCAGGGTGCAGTTTAGTAACGCGATAGGCCCCTACAAAGGCGGGCTGAGGTTCCACCCCTCCGTAAACCTGGGGATAATAAAGTTCCTGGGGTTTGAACAGATATTCAAAAACGCCCTCACCACCCTGCCCATAGGCGGCGGTAAAGGCGGCGCAGATTTTGACCCCAAAGGGAAGACCGATATTGATATAATGAATTTCTGTCACTCTTTTATGAGAGAGCTCAGAAGGCACATAGGAGAGAATATTGATGTTCCGGCAGGTGATATAGGCGTCGGTTCAAAGGAGATAGGTTACCTTTACGGGTACTATAAGAAGATCTCGGGTGAGCATACGGGTGTTCTTACGGGGAAATCCCCTGAATGGGGCGGAAGTTTTATACGCCCCGAGGCTACCGGGTACGGGCTGGTATACTTTGTGGCGGAGATGCTTGCTGCCCGCGGTATTGACCTTAAAGGGAAGACCGTAGCAGTGAGCGGCGCGGGGAACGTTGCCCAGTACGCGGCAGAGAAAGCTATGCAGTTGGGAGCCAGGGTCATAACCCTCTGTGACTCGGAAGCCACCATAGTTGACGAAGGGGGGATAGATTCCGATAAACTTGAGTTTGTCAAAGAACTTAAGAATATAAGAAGGGGCCGGATCAAGGAGTACGCTGACAGGTTTCCCGCTTCCTGTATAATAGGCAGATCTGTCTGGGAGGCCGTAAGGGAAGGGGGGATCAAGGTGGACGTGGCTCTTCCCTGCGCCACGCAGAACGAGATAACCTCCGAAGATGCCTCCGCTCTTGTTAAAAACGGATGTGTTTGTGTCGGGGAGGGGGCTAATATGCCCTCAACGCCTGAGGCGATAGCGGTTTTTAAAGAAAATAATATTCTTTACGGACCCGGAAAAGCCGCAAACGCGGGAGGGGTGGCGGTCTCGGCACTTGAGATGGCCCAGAACAGTATGCGCCTTACCTGGAGCCGGGAGAAAGTAAACCGCAGACTTATTGAGATTATGAAGGAGATTCACAGGAGTATTCTAAGCGCCGCCCGGGAGTACGACCTTAAGGGAGATTACGCCTCGGGGGCCAATATAGCAGGATTCGTAAAGGTGGCCCGGGCGATGGTCTCCCAGGGCGTGGTTTAAGAAGCTGAGGGTACAGGGTTAAGAGCCGGAAAAGGAGTTATTTACTATGAGCAGTATAAAAGAGATTAAGGCAAGGCAGATACTGGATTCACGCGGGAACCCCACAGTTGAGGTGGATGTTATTACCGATACGGGCGTTATGGGGCGCGCCTGTGTTCCCTCGGGAGCTTCAACCGGGAAACACGAGGCTCTTGAGCTCAGGGACGGGGAGAGCTCCCGATATATGGGGAAAGGGGTCCTGAAGGCGGTTGAAAACGTGATAAACGAAATAGGCCCCGCCGTTAAGGGTATGGAAGTTTCCGGGCAGACTGAACTTGATGAGAAAATGATAGAGCTTGACGGTACGGAGAATAAAAACCGTCTGGGCGCCAATGCCATTTTGGGGGTGTCAATGGCCGCTGCCCGGGCAGCGGCAGGGGATATGAACCTTCCCCTCTACGAGTATCTGCGTAAACACGTGGCGGGATCGGCAGTCTACGAAGGGGATGAGTACCTTCTCCCCGTGCCGATGATGAATATTATAAACGGGGGGGAGCATGCCGATAACAACCTGGAGATCCAGGAGTTTATGATTCTTCCGGTAGGGAAAGACTCATTCGGGGAGAACCTCAGGACGGCGGTTGAGGTTTTTCATACTCTTAAGGGAATTCTCAAAGAGAACGGGATGAGCACATCTGTAGGCGACGAAGGCGGTTTTGCCCCTTCCCTTGATACTAACAGACAGGCCCTGGAGCTCATTCTTGAGGCCGTGGAAAAAGCCGGGTACCGTCCCGGAGATGATATATCCCTTGCCTTGGATTCCGCGGCTTCCGAGTTCTTTGAAGACGGCCGGTACAAAATAGAGGGTGGCAGGACCCCCTCGGAGATGGTTGAGTATTACTCCGGGCTCGTACAGGACCTTCCTATTGTATCTATAGAGGATGGTCTCTCTGAGGATGACTGGCAGGGCTGGAGAGAGCTTACGGAAAAACTTTCCGGGAAGGTCCAGCTTGTAGGGGATGACCTTTTCGTAACAAATATACAGCGTCTCGGGAAGGGTATAGAGGAGAAAACAGGAAACTCCATACTTATCAAGGTCAACCAGATAGGAACGCTTACCGAGACTTTTAGCACCATGTCAATGGCCCGTGCCAGCGGCTACACAAGCGTCATATCCCACCGCTCCGGCGAAACCTCGGATACCATAATAGCCGATATAGCTGTTGCTACCGGATGCGGCCAGATAAAGACAGGAAGCCTTTCAAGATCTGACAGGGTGGCTAAATACAACAGGCTTCTCCGGATAGAGGAGGAGCTCTCAGACAGGGCTGTTTACCGGCGGTTTAGATGAGGGGGGCCGGCCCCAAGCTGGTATACATACTTATAGGGGCCGGGGCGGTCCTTACGGTCCTCTCAAGTTCCGGAATAAGAAACATACTCCAGCTTCACAGCGAGATAGAGAGGATAGAAGAACGCCTTGAGGCGATGGAAAAAGAGAATGAGCGCCTCAGGCAGGAGCTGGAGTGGATTGAAACAGAAGACGAGTACCTGGAGTACCTTGCCAGAAAAAGGCTGGGGCTTATAAAACCCGGAGAGACAAAATACTATATTGTCCCCGGGGAAGAAGAGTAGTTGTAGCCGACTCAGGTCTCCGGGGAAAGAAGAAACGCGGCGCAGCTTGCCGAGACCAGGAAAAAACAGATAACAAATAACATACCGTAGCTGAACCTTAGCGAGAAAAACCCCATCACCGGAGGAGCGGTGAGGTATGCCGTATCAAAGATGACGCTGTAGAGTGTTACGGGGGATCCGCCTGAGCGGCTCTCGTATTTTTTCATAAGATAAGGAAGCAGGTTGGAATCCGCCATTGCAAACCCCGCCCCGTAGACCAGTGAAGCAAAGATAAGGAAGTTAAGAGTCATCCCCGAGATAATGAGTATTCCTGCAGCGGAAAATCCCGCGCCCAGTCCGATAAATAATCTTTTAGAGTGCCGGTCAAATGCCCGTCCCAGAATGAGCCGGGCGGTTATGGTTGAAACGGCAAAGAAGGTGAAGAAAAGGGAAAACCCCGGGATATTGTAATGCTGCGCCGCTATGGGAAGGAAAGTTATGATCCCGGCATCCGCGAATATGATAAAGAAAAGAAGCAGGTAGGGGGCCAGTACCGCCTTAACGGGTATTTTTGATATGCCGGGCGGGTGCGCCGGGAGAGGGGCGCGGGTTTTAACCGGTGATATATTGAGGCAGAGAAGGAAAGCGGCTCCAAGGAGAAGGGAGGATACACGGGTCACCGCTTGGAAGGAAAGGGTTTCGGCTATAGCGGAACCCGCAAGCGGGGCAAAGAGCAGGGGGAATATGAAAACTGTAGTATAGACGGCAAAGAGCTCCCCCCGCCTGCTCCGTGGAAGGATCCGGCTTACCATTGTTACAGAGGCGAAGAAAAAGATTATAAGCCCGCTACCCTGGAGCATCCTTGCTGTTAGAAGAGGAAGGAAACCAGACATATGAGGGTAAAGCAAAGTTCCAGCGGCGTTGGCGGCGGTCCCATAGAGGATGAACTCCCGGGACCCTTTACTAAGTATGAGCCGGCCCAGGCGGCGCCTGAAAAGCAGTGTAATAACCGGGGCGCTCCCCATTATTATCCCGGTTTCCGCCGGTGACCCGGTCCTCATCATAAGATAAGGGGAGAGGACCGGTATGAGGATATCCCACGCGGCCTTGGTCAGAATCCCGGAGGCTATAAGAAGCAGGAAATTCTTTTTTATCAGAGGTATTTTTCTATCAGCCCGGTTCGCCGGTTGAACTCTTTTATCTTTTCGTCCCACTCCCTGTAGCTTTCAAGCTTTGAGAGCCAGTAATTATCATCGTACCACTGGCTGTCAAGTTCTTCCACGGTCTTGCCCTGCTGCTCAACCCAGGTGAAGTACTTAAGGTTATGCATACGCTTCCTGTCATAGTAGGAAGTCTCAAGCATATGATCCGCCGAGATACCGCGGAGGTACCTTTCAAAATCAGCTGCCGCGTTATTTGAAGTGTACTGGCCCCTTGCGGAAGTAAGTTCACTGAGCCTTGAGCCGTACATCTCCATTGAATCAGTGCATACTGAAAGAATAACGTCACTGTTTTTCAGTTCATAGTATTTCGCTGTCTTTATGCACGCGGAGAGGTTGGCTATAGAGGATATGCCCATCATATCCAGCGCCGATACAGTCTCTCCGGGGACCCCGGCCTCTTTAAGGAACCGTCTCCCCGCTTCCTCGTTGAAGAGACGCATAAGTGATATGGATGATTCGTCATCAATATCTATCACCAGATCTGTGTTTTTAAGGTTATGAACCCAGGGAACGTGCTTATCGCCTATACCCTCTATCCTGTGGGCCCCGTACCCGTTTAAAAGCAGGGTCGGGCACTGCAGGGCTTCGCATGCCGCCACTTTTACCAGCGGGAACTTTGTCTTAAGGTAATCCCCCGCGGCAAGAGTTCCGGCCGAACCCTGGGTGACGCAGAAGGCTGCCAGGCGCTGGCCGGTTTCCTTATTTTGGGTAAAAAGCTCCTCCAGCGCGGAACCCGTTACGGCGAAATGCCACATGGGGTTTGCCATCTCGTCAAACTGGTTGAGGATGACCACATCGTCGCCTCTTTCTTTTTTCAGTTCGTGGCATTTATCAAAGATTTCCTTTACGTTTGATTCGCTTCCTTTCGTGGCAAAAACCTCCGCCCCTATATCCTCAAGCCAACTGAACCTTTCCCGGGACATTTCTTCCGGGAGTATGGCTATGGACCGGCAGCCCAGAAGGTGGGAGTCGTATGCTCCGCCCCGGCAGTAGTTTCCGGTTGAGGGCCATACCGCTTTCTGTCTTGTCGGGTCAAACTCGCCGGTGAGAAGACGGGTGACCAGGGGTCCGAAAGTGGCCCCGACTTTATGCGAGCCTGTGGGAAAAAATTTTCCAACAAGCATAAGTATACGGGCTTCAACCCCTGAGAGCTCGGGGGGTATTTCAATAAAGTTTACATTCCCGAACCCTCCCCCTTTTTCCCGAGGCTCGTTTTTCCAGGTTATCCGGAAAAGGTTCCTGGGGTTAAGGTCCCATAGCCCTATCTCTTTCAGTTCCTCCTTTATCCCGGGAGGGATCTCCTCAGGGTGCTGCATCTGGCGGAATGTTGGGATGATTATGTTTCTCTGGCGGCATCTTTCAAGAGTATTTTCAATTATCCGGTTTTTTTCAGACATGGCTGCTCCTTTCGTCTAATACCAGAAATTATAGCACTTAAGGGGGGTTTTGCAAATTTTAGGTATTTTCGTCGAAGCAAGAAAAACTTTGTGGTATCAAACCGGCACACCCC
>SLGR01000107.1 GCA_007136585.1 Candidatus Sumerlaeota bacterium
ATTTTCGTGGTACTCTCCGTCAATATCATATTTGCTCCGCCACCAGAACTCAACTTTGTTTTCCCCGTCTTCTGTTTCAATATGCTTTATCTGGAAGGTTTTATCGTTTGCAATAAACGCGTTCCCGTAATCTACAATAATATTCTGTGTGGCTATGCGGGCTTTATTCCAGGTCCCTTCCTCCGTTGAAGTATCGTAATCAACCGAGTACTGAACGTTCAGCCGCACATCATCCCCGTCCTCATCGCTTACCCTTACGCCTATGTAAACCTCGCCGCTGCCGTTTGTTTTTTGTTCTGGTACGGCAATATACTCAAGCACCGGCGGATCCCCTGTCTTTGACTGCGCATAATCGGTTCTGTTCTTGTTCTCAAAAGTGTCAAAGACCCACAGGCAGGCCCAGTAATCGGCCGATCTTTCGAGCCCGTACGTGGTTGTGGAGGTAACGGTCCGGTCTGTGAAGATAATACGGCTTGCGGAATTTTCGTCCCTGCCGAGAACAGCCTGAGTGCTGACGCTTGAGTACCAGAGTTCATACCTTCCGAAATGATCCGGGTAAGTCTCATCCCAGGGATCCCACTCCCAGTCAATGGAGAGGGAGGAGTAATCCGGCGATCTGATCTCCCCCGCGGGAGGGGTGCCCAGGACCACGTGAAAGAGTGTGGATTTTGCTGCCCGGGTATCCCGTGTATCCGTAAATGCAAGTGTTGAAATAAATACGTTGTACTCCCTCCATTGTGTTACCTCAATATCTTCAGATGCGTCCCAGGTTAAAGTATGCGTGCTCGGCTCAGGCCCAAGGGTAAGCGTTGTTGTAGAGTCAATCAGCGTCATATCAGCGGGGTTTCCAGCCTGTATAAGAAATATTTTTTCAATTAAAGTGACCTCATCTGAATCATTATCAAAGGCTTCAAAATGAATATCAACAAGCCCGGAGCCGTCCGGGCGCTGGACCGCTTCTGTTATATTTATTACGGGGATATGGTTTGTCTTCTGAAAAGTGGGTTCGGAGTAACTGTAATTTCCGAAATCGTCATAGGCAAAGAGCCTGAAGTAATAAGTTGTATCTTCTTTAAGCCCGGTTATCGTAACCGTGGAGATTCCTCCAAACCCCGCGTCCCCGAGCCCCGGGAGCCCGTCCTGGGAGTAATCCCCGTCATAGTAATAAGCAGACGAGGAGAGGTAACCGGAGTACTCCGCAGGGGTATGAGAGGGTTCGGGAAAGGTGCTGAAGAATATTATGTACTCCCTGAAATTCTCATCCTCAGCAGGGTCCCCGAACTCAAGTGTTATGTAATCCGAGGCAAAATCATCATTATAAAGCTCAAGTTCTCCCGGATTTAAAGGGTTTTTGTTATCAACGGTAAATGTGGAGGATATTATAGTAGAGGTAGCCTGGTGTATATCAGTTACGGTAAACTTAACCCTTACCTCCCCCTTGAACCCTTCACCCAGGTGGTCCCCGGTATACCAGAGGATCTTATACTCCGGAAGGTACCCGGGATCCTCCGGATCAGTGGGGAAATCAACCCCGTTATTATCCGGCCAGGCTCCCCGAAGGGCCGGGTCTCCTGTATCAAGGGGTATCCAGTTTCCGCCGGCTGCGTGGGTGGAGTAATGGAAATCATCAAGATAACACTCGTTAAGTTCCATATCCCAGAGGGTGAAAGAAAGCTCAATAAGGTTTCTGTTATCATAGTTGTAATTTAAAGGGTCCCTTTCGAGGATGAGGTCCAGGTCCCTTTGAACCCCGGCAGGTTCTGCAAACTCCCCGCCGGGAGGGGTATTTACCATCTGCACCTGGGACCAGTCCCCCCGGGCCTTGGAAGTATCCACAGCCTGGACCTGCCAGTAATATGTCCTTGCCGGAATATGCAGGTACACGTAGGTTGATCGCCCTATATTCCCCCAGAAGGACCCGGAATGGTCGGTTGTGCCCATCGCGCCTGATATAACGCTCCACGGCCCCTCTTCCGGGTTCTCCATAACCCCGGGGTGAGCGCTTACGCGTATATTATAAGAGAGCTGAGTATTGTTATACTCCGCGGGAAACCCGAGCGCAGGGTTATCAGCATCAGGGTCTGACCCGTGACCCCACTGCAGCTTAAGCCTTGAGGTGCTTGTATCGTAATGAAAATCAAACCCGGAATCCGGCGGGTCGGGAGGGGTGTTGGGTGTAGCGGAATTATTAACAAGAAGAATATCATCTCCCTCGTAAATGCCCCAGAGCATATCTATTCTTTTGTCTCCGGTAAAATCGTGAAGCATGTTTTTATTTACATTAGAATTATTATTAAAGCTTACCCTGTAGAGGCTGAGCGGCACAGAGCCGCTGTTCAGGTAAACCCTGTTCCAGGTATTTGAATTTCCCGAAACATAATCCATTCTGCCGTTCAAGTTGATATCCGCTGAAGAGAGGGCATAGGTGTTATCATCAGTTTCCAGGGTTTCAGCTTCCAGCGTGAAAGAACCGTCT
The DNA here is from genome assembly GCA_007136585.1 of Candidatus Sumerlaeota bacterium. Lineage (GTDB taxonomy): Bacteria > CG03 > SLGR01 > SLGR01 > SLGR01 > SLGR01. Next base: position 2,477 of record SLGR01000107.1, read on the forward strand.
CCGTTATTTATATAATAAGCGTCAGGCGCTTCATTATTTCCCGCTATGAAATCCCAGTATCCGTTTCCGTTTAGGTCAATTATAGTTATGGCATAAGTGCTGCAGGTCTCATCGGATTCCCAGAAAAGTTCAAAACCGCCTTTTTTATCATTTAAGTAAACCCTGTTTTTACCGGCATTGCCTGTTCCGGCATTGCCTACGATCAGATCAAGGTAGGAGTTCCCGTTTAAGTCGGCTAAAGCCACATCCCTGGTGTTACCGGAAGGCCCAAAATCGTCGCCGGAACTGAAACTTCCAATTCCATCATTAAAGAATATTCTGTTACTTGCTCCGTATGAACCTTCCACGAAATCCATATACCCGTTCCTGTTAATATCCCCTACGGCTATAGCATAACTTTGCGGAGAATAATTTCCGGATATGGTTTCGGAAAGCTGAAAGCTTCCGTTTTTATCGTTTTCAAAAAGAAGTGTGCGATCTTCAAAAAAATCCAGGGCTATAATATCCAGAAACCCGTTATTATTAATATCAGCAAGCGCTATCGCCTGCGATTTCAGGTTATCTGATATCACTTCAGAAGTAAAACCGCCGTCTCCCGTGCTTGTATAGACAATGATTTCGTCGATTCCGTTGTAGAATGACACGATAAAATCATTTAAACCGTTGTTGTTGTTTATATCTCCCGCATCTCCCGCCGCAAAAGCAAGCTGCTTATTATTTCCAGTCGGAAAAGAGCTGGTTTTTATAAAATGATTCATTTCAAACTCCGGAGCGGGTGAAAAGAAATCGGAAGAGATTTCTTCGGTTTCCCAGGTTTTTACTGTAAAATAATAAGTTTTGTTTGAAATGAAAGTCTCGGTTCCGTCATAGATATAGAACTCGTCGGATGATTCCATTTTTCCTGTATCCAGGAAATTCCCTATTCCATCTTCAATCTCAAGAGAATCGTCTGAGATAAGTAGGCGAAAATATTCTTGATCCCCGGAAGCTGTCCACGTGAAGATAGGGGCCGAACTCTCTACTCCTCCCTGGTCCGGAGGCTCATTAAATGGCTCAACTCTCCCATCTATCCTGAGGTTCGATGGGGGATCCATTGCGGCAGCCGGAAGGGCGATAGCCGGAAGAAGCAGTGTTATTGTCAGTATGAGTTTACCCATTAATTTCTCTTTCCGGCAAAATTCTAACACAAGAACCGCTAAATTACAATTAATTATAACATTATAATAATGAAAAACTAACCCGGACCCCCTCCGGGTTTGCTAAAAAACTCCTAATAATTAATATTTATGTATTATTAAAAACGCGGAGAAATAATGAGTTTCAAAAAAACAATCTTTATACCTCTGATAGTGGTAACTGTCCTCTATCTCTATTTTGTATACGCAGGCTTAATCCCGGAGGGTAATATAAGTTTCAGCCGTATATTTTTCTGGAGAGGGCCGTCCCCCTGGGAGAGCGTAAGGCTTATTGACAGGGATATAGTTTCCGGTTTGATAGCAGAGTTCTCAGGGGAGAGAGAGATAAAGGCCCTGGCCAAAGCCTACCCGGACCGAATAGATAAGGTTGAGAAGCGCGACGGAGAATGGGCCCTTCTTCTTGATGGAGAGTGGTTTTACTGGCAGGGGGGGAGGCTTCTCCCCGAATCGGAGCTGGAAGGGGGAGAGGTATACAGGGAGTTCGGGTTTTACGATTACCCCCTTGAACTCCCGGATGAGCCGCCTGCGCCCGATGAAAAACAGATCAGCAGGCTGGAACGAAAACGGGATGTTCCGGTGAACTCTTCGTTCCTGGACAGGCTCTACGGAGGAGCCTCTTACACTGAGATCAGAAGGAACCTGGAAAACATAGCCTTTCTGGGGTACCGCTTTGACGCGCACCGGAGAATCGTTCCCGTACTTAGGGCTGTTGAGGAAGAGATTAAAGAGTTAATGGCAGAGGATGAGTCGGCGGAGCGGTTTATAGGAATCCTGAGGAATATTGAGTGCTTCAGCTGGCGTGAGATAGACAGGAGTATGAGGAGGAGTTACCACAGCTACGGGATAGCCGTTGACCTCATACCGGCGGATGCGGGTGGAAAAGCGGTCTACTGGGTGTGGACCAGGTATTATAAGAGACGGTGGCACGATGTGCCTTATGAGAGAAGATGGATGGTCCCGGAAGAGATCGTAAATATTTTTGAGAAATACGGTTTTATCTGGGGCGGAAAGTGGCTTTTCTACGATAATATGCATTTTGAGTACAGGCCGGAGCTTCTGATACTCGCCGGGCGGGATATCAAAATGCCCTAGATGAAATCAGATCCCCGGAAAGGTTTAAGCGGTCAGGAACTTAA
>SLGR01000048.1 GCA_007136585.1 Candidatus Sumerlaeota bacterium
CCTCCCAGGACCTTTGCAGGCTCGGGGTTATTGACGAGATAGTACCGGAACCTCCGGGAGGCGCCCACTGGGATTACGAGGCGGCCTGCGGGATGCTTGAGAAAAGAATAAGGCATCATACAGGAGTTTTAAAGAGGACATCTACCGGAAACCTGCTTAAGAAAAGGTACAGTAAGTTCAGAAAGATGGGGGTCTATTCCGACGGGTAGGATCTGGTTGACGGAAGTAGTGAAAAAGGAAAGGTGATCTTATAATGTACAGGAAGTTTCTCAGGGCAAAACTTCACGGTGTTACGGTTACTGATACTAACCTGAATTACGCCGGAAGCATAACCATAGACCGCGCCCTTATGGAAGCTGCCGGACTGGAGCCTTTCGAGATGGTTAAGGTTGTAAACCTGCGCACCGGCGACAGGTTTGAGACTTACGTTATAGAAGGCGAAAAGGATTCAGGTTATATAGGACTTAACGGGGGAGCGGCCAGAAAAGGCCGTGAAGACGACCAGCTTATAATATTTTCCTCAGCCTGGGTGAAGAAAGGCAGGAAAATAAAGGTAAAAGTCGTGATAGTTGACCCCTCAAACAGGGTCCGGGAAATCAGAAAAAGTGCCGCAAAATCCTGAATGAATCACTCCCGGGCGTACTCTTCTCCCATTTCTTTTAGGTGAAACGTCCATGAGCTTGGACTTGCAAAAAACGATTAAAATATCCTGGCAGTCCCCGCCGGCGCGGTTTTCCTCATTCTCGCCTCCGGCTCCGAGGGGTTCCGTCCTTTGGACGCAACAAACCCGGAAACCCGCACCGCCGGGGACTGTAAATGTATTTGGGGGTATTTTCAGATGAAACTCCTTGTAAGGGGCGGCAGGCTCGTAACCGAGGACGGCGTATATGAATCAGATCTTCTTGCCGCCGGCGGCAGGATAGAAAGGATCGCCCCGTCCATCCCCCTTCCCTCGGGGTGCAGGGAGATTAACGCTTCCGGTATGATCGTGATGCCGGGTGTGATTGATCCCCACGTGCATCTGGATCTTAACGCCTACGGGTATACTTCCAGCGACGATTTTTTCTCAGGCACAGGTTCAGCCGCGGCCGGGGGCGTTACAACTCTTATTGATTTTGCCATCCCTTCTCCGGGTCAGAGTATGAAGGAGGCCTTTAAGGAGAAGCTCCGCCGGGCTGAGAGCGCTGCGCTGGTGGATTTCTCGTTTCACGCCCAGCTCACAGGCTCCGAAGGGGCCTCTTTACCCGATATGGAAGAGGTCCTGGAGGAGGGGGTGAGAAGTTTCAAGATTTTTATGCCTTCAACCGAAGGGTGGGGTATGGATGATTACCTTCTCTACAGGGCACTTGAAAAAGCTTCATCTCTTAACTCGCTTGTAATGGTTCACGCTGAGACAGGTTCTCTTGTATCGGGGTTTACCGAATCGCTTATAAGCGCGGGGCGGGTTTCAATAAAGGATTATCCCGGATCCAGACCGGGGTTTGCCGAAAAAACAGCCGTGCTCAGAGCGGCTCTTCTTGCCGCCGAGGCCGGGGCTCCGCTTTATCTATGCCACCTGAGCGCGGGGTCTTCCGCTGCGGAGATAAGGAGGCTGAAGCGAACGGGGCTGAATATCCTGGCGGAGACCTGTCCCCAGTACCTTGTTCTTAACGAAAATATATACGGGGATGAAGAAGGGTATCTTGCCGCTTGCGCCCCTCCATTAAGAAAAGAGGCCGACTCGTTTGAGTTATGGCGCGGGATAATAGAGAACACTATTGATACCGCGGGTACCGATCATTGCCCTTTCCTGCGGAGCCAGAAGAAAGCCGGCGGAGGTTCCTTTCTGAAAACCCCTATGGGGCTTCCCGGGGTTGAGACTCTCTTCTCGGTAATGTATACCGAAGGAGTTGAGAAGAGAGGTATAAGCATAGAGAGCCTTTACAGGCTTATCTCCCTAAACCCCGCCAGGATATTCGGACTCTACCCCCGGAAGGGGACTCTGAAAGAAGGCTCCGACGCGGACCTTCATATATTCTCTGAAGAGCAGGGGTTTCAGATAAGGGGCTCAGAGTTGAAAACCGCCTGTGACTGGACCCCCTTTGAGGGTATGGAGTCGGTTGCCCGGACCAGGTACACGGTATCCCGCGGAGAGATTGTTTATGAAAACGGCGTTTTAAAAGGGGAGAAGGGGCGGGGGGTCTTTCTCTCCCGCGGAGAGCCCGACCTGCGGTATTTTTAGATACCTATGTATGTTTTTGACTGGAAACTCAGAAGCAACCCCGTAAAATACATCGCGCAGAGTCTCCTGGCGGTACTCTCTATCGGGGTTATACTTCTTTTTCTTGACCTTAAGGTTCAGACCGCCATAATCGCTTCGCTCGGGGCTACAGCCTTTACCGTCTTTACACGTCCGCGGCATTTTACCAGCTCGTGCCGGACGGTCCTCGGGGGGTACGCGGTCGGGGTAGCTTCCGGGGTGGTATTTGATATATATATAAGGGGTTTTTTCCCCCCGCCTCTTGAGCTTATACTTGCCGGCGGTCTTGCCACGGGGGTGGCGGTCTTTATAATGGTATCCACGAATACGGAGCACCCCCCGGCCGCCGGTGCGGCCCTTGGGATAGTCCTTAACTCCTGGAATATCAATACCCTTGTTTTTATATTTTCCTCCGTGGTTATGATGCTTCTTCTGAAACGGGTTTGCAGGCGCTATATGATAAACCTCATAGGCGAGGAACACCCCCCTCATATGGGGATGAGGCTTCATAGCCCGGCCTTTGCCCCCGGGGAGCGGCTCCCCGATAAATATACCTGCTTCGGGGAAGAGGTCTCCCCTCCATTTGAGATAAGCAATGTGCCCCGGGAGGCGGAATCCCTGGTTCTGACCCTTACGGACTCAGACGGGATACTCGGACTCAGGGAGCACTGGCTTCTATGGAATATACCCCCGGATACTTCGGAGATCAGGGAAGGGGAGCTCCCTCCCTCCGTCTCCGGGACAAACGATTTCGGGCGGAGGGCGTATGTCGGGCCCCTGCCTCACTCACGGCCTCACCGGTACGTTTTCAGGGTGTATGCCCTGAGCAGAACCCTGGATATACCCCCGGGTTCGGGGATAATTAAACTTGAGAAGGCTATGGGGTGCCACGTGCTTGACAAGTCTTCGCTAAGGTGTTTCTTCGGAGGGGAGTGCGGCGGATGAAACCCACTCCCGGCGGAGTAAGGATAGAGAACCTCTCAAAGAGTTACGGGGATTTTAAGGCTCTTTCCGGGCTGAACCTGGAAGCCGCAGCCGGGGAGATAACCGGACTTCTCGGGCCCAACGGGGCCGGGAAGACCACTACCATAAAGCTCATCGCCGGGCTTCTCAGGCCGGATACGGGCAGGGTGTTTATCTGCGGAACGGATATTGAGAAGGAACCTGAGAGGGCAAAAAGCAGGTTCGCCCTTGTCCCTGACGTGCCTTACCTTTACGGGAAACTTACAGGGTCTGAGTTTATGCAGTTTATGGCCCGGATCTACGGTATGGATACACGGGAGACGGCCCCGGAAATAGAGAAACAGCTTAGGGTATTCAATATACTTGATGTCTCAGATGACCTGGTTGACTCGTACTCACACGGGATGCGCCAGAGACTCCTCCTTGCCTCGGTAATGATGCGCGACCCGGAGGTGATAATACTTGATGAGCCGATGGTGGGTCTGGATCCTCAGGCCTCCCGGATGGTCAGGGGTATGCTCAAAGAGGCGGCATCCAGGGGAAGGTGCGTTTTTCTCTCTACCCATTCCCTCCACGACGCCGAAGAGCTCTGCGGAAAGATAGCGGTAATATCCCGGGGACGTCTTGCCGCGTTCGGAACCCGGAAAGAGCTCCGCTCCGCCGCAGGGAGCGGGGAAACCCTTGAGGATGTATATCTCTCGATTACTTCAGGCGCGTAAACCCGCCGGTTCCTTCCTGATATTTGCCGGGGTTCTCATCCGGCGCCTGCTCCGGGGGGTTTCTCTTATGGCCGCCAACAGGATCAAACTCTCGGTTTCGCTTTTAATGGGTGTATTCCTTGTCTCTCTTCTGGGGTTCGGGTTCTACAGGGTTTTCGGGTATGCGCGGGCGGTTCCGGTAGTGGGCGATGCCCTTCTCCTGAGGCTCCTGGGAGTGATATTCCTCTCCCTGTTTGTTCTGATCATATATTCATCCGTGATTACTGCCTTTACGACCCTCTACTTTTCAGGGGATAACGATTTTTTAAGGGTAACCCCGCTCCACCCCGGGGGGATCCTGGCGGGGAAACTTATTCATACCCTGGTTTACTCAAGCTGGATGTCCCTTGCCGTATTTCTCCCCCTGGTCTTTTCCCTGGGGTATATATTCCGGCCTCCTCTCTACGCTTACGGGATATTCGGGGCCGGTTCGGTTCTATTTTTTATTTCCGCCGTCTCTCTGGGTTGCGCGGCTGTTGTTATTATAGTGCAGGTTTTCCCCGCCAGGAAGGTAAGGGATTTCCTGGTCGCGGGGCTCATCGTATCGGGGACGCTTCTGTATATACTTTTCCGGCTCCTTGAACTGGAGAGCGTATTAAGGCCGGGAGAGACGGATGCTGTGAGTTACTATCTCGGGTTGCTTGAGGTTCCGAGAAATATATGGGTCCCTTCGTACTGGTTTACCTCCCTTAGCGGGTCTCTCCTTAAGGGGAGGGGAGGGTGGGCTTCTCCGCTGGGGGCGCTCTTTCTCTATGCGATGGTCTGCCTGGGAATCTACTATGCCGTATCGTCCCGGCTCTTTTACACAGGTTGGGAGAAAGTAAAGAGTC
>SLGR01000123.1 GCA_007136585.1 Candidatus Sumerlaeota bacterium
AGGTAGGATTTAAGCTCTTTTATACTTATCTCCCTGAAATGAAATACAGAGGCCGCAAGGAGCAGTTCCGCCCCGGCTTTAACCGCGGCCTCAAGAAAATGTTCCGGTTTTCCGGCCCCTCCCGAGGCGATAACAGGAACATCCGCTGCACCGGATATACAACGGGTGAACTCTATATCGTATCCTTCCCTGGTTCCGTCCCCATCCATACTTGTAGCCAGGATGCTTCCCGCTCCCAGAGCGCAGCATTCCCCGGTCCACTCTGCGGCGTCCCTTCCAGTCGGCGTGGTTCCTCCGGATACGACTACCTCAAACCCTGAAGGCATCCGCGGGTTCCTTCTTCCGTCAACGGCAACCGTTATCCTTTCCGGGCCTGCCATCTCCGCAGCCTCCTTAATAATACCCGGGGTCCTTACCGCCGCGCTGTTCAGGGATACCTTTGAGGCGCCGGCCTCAAGTACCTTAAGAATATCTTCAACTCCGGAAATGCCCCCTCCCACCGTAAGAGGTATAGATATAACCGATGAGACTTCCCTTACCCATCGGAGCCTTGTCCCTCTTTTTTCAACAGTAGCGGCTATATCCAGCATAGCAACCTCATCCGCTCCTTCACTCTCGTAGAAGGCCGCGTGTTCCGCGGGATCTCCCGCGTCCCTGAGGTTTATAAAATTCACTCCCTTGACCACCCGGCCGTCCTTTATATCCAGACAGGGCATTATCCTTATTACTTTACTTTCCATAACGTTATCCTCCCCTCCCTTACCCCTGGTCAACCTTCTCAAGCAGACGCGCGTTTTTTATAACAGAAACAGAGCTGAAAGTCATAGCCGCCACACCTATCAGGGGATGTAATAACCCCAGCACGACGGCTGGTATGGCAAGTATATTATACGCGTAGGCCCAGGCCAGGATCTGTTTTATCTTTCTGAAAATACCCCTGGAGAGCCGCACGGCCCGGGTCATGCTCCCCAGGTCCCCGCCGGATATCGTTACATCAGCCGCCTCAATGGCTATATCTGTTCCCGTTCCTATTGCGATACCGCAGTCGGCCCCCGCAAGAACCGGAGCATCGTTTATCCCGTCTCCAGCCATTATAACCACCTTGCCGGGTTTCTGCAGTTCTTCTACCCGTCGGGCTTTCTCAATACTGCGGGCGTATGCGGCGCAACTCATCCCCAATATTTTCAGTACGGTTTTTCTCAACTTAACCCCGGGTTACTCAATTCATTTTATACCTTATCCCGATATGATCTCAGCGAAAAAGAGAGCAGCTCTATCTCTCCAGGAGGCGGTTAAGTGTCTCTACCCAGGAACCGTACTGCGCCGGAGTAAACCCCGAATGACTGACCTCCACCCGCCCCGACTCATCCAGGATGAAAAAGGTGGGTATCCCCCTTACCCCGTAACGGACCGGAACATCCGAGTTATACCCCGCAAGATGCAGAATAGAGCTCTGATGCTCTTCTAAAAACCTAAACGCGTCAGATTCCGTCGCATCCAGATTTATACCTATGACATTAACATCTCCTTCAAACTCTTCGGCCAGTCGCTCAACATAAGGGGCCGAACTCCTGCAGGGAGGACACCAGGAAGCCCAGAAATCTATAAAGAGGGGCTTCCCCCCGAAATCATCCAGCGTATACTCCGTTTCCCCTCCAAGTTCCCTGAGCCTGAAATAGTGCTGGCTTCTGGCATCCCGGGATATCTCCTCACCGTCCGGACCGCCGGAAGGGCGGCGGGCCGCCCCCGTAAGAAAAACCGCCGAGGCAAGCGCCGCCGCCGCGGCAGAGTATTTTACAAGTCTCTTTATTCTCATTATTAAACTCCTCTCACTCTCTTACCGGACCCCGGGGCGGGTTTACCCTGAACCCCTCTGTCTTAACCATATCACCGTCTCCGGTTATAAAAAGGGCCTCTATCCCATCCTGGAGCTCCGCGCTCTTAAGGCCTTCCTCCTGACCCATTACAAATAACGCTGTCGCCCAGGAATCGGCTGTAGCAGCATCCGGTGCCGTTACCGTAACGCTCTCCGGACCGGTTACCGGATACCCTGTCCGGGGGTCAAGTATATGATGATACCTTTCCCCTTCGTATATAAAGTAATTCTCATACCCCCCGGATGTAACGACAGCCTTATTTGAGAGTTCTACAACACCTGCCGAGAGGCTCTTATCCCGGGGGTCCCTTATCCCTACCCTCCAGGGACGTCCTCCCCTGCGCCCCATAACGTAAATATCTCCCCCGGCGTCTACCAGAGCGTCCCTGACCCCTTCACTCTTCAGGACCGAAACAGCCTCGTCAACTGCGTAACCTTTTGCTATACCTCCGAAATCCAGCCCGTACTCACCGTAAGGTTTTACTTCCCCTTCTTCAATCACCACCCGGGCGTACCCGGTTTTCTCAAGCGCGCTTAAAATCCTGCTCTCATCCGGAACCTTGGGGTCCTCCGAGGAAAAATCCCAGAGCCTTACCAGATGGTAAACGGTAATATCAAAGGCCCCGCCGGTCTCGCGGCTTATCTCAACGGCTTTTCGCGTAAGGGCCGTTATCTCGGGGTCGGTTAAAGGTTCGCGGTAATTATTGAACGCATAGACGGGGCTCTCCTGATGGTAAATACTGAACTTTTCAGAGACCTCGCGGATACGCCCGAGGGCCTTTTCAGCAGCCAGCTCCGCCTCTTCGGTATCCGGAACCTGTACGGTAACATAGGTACCCATAAGAGGGCGGGTAAAACTCCTGAAACCTTCCACGTCCCTTCCGGGGGTATTTATGCGCACATAAGCTGCGATTATGAGTATTATTACAAGTACCGGGGCCCAGATCTTTCTCATAAACACACATACCTCTCCGGCTCAAGGCCTGTTATACGGGGTTTCTCCGAACATACTGGGCATCCGCTCTCTTTCTCAAATGAAACTTCTCTGAAAACAACATCCCTTATATTCACGCCGAGAACTCTGCCGGCAAGGACCTCTCCTGCCCCGAGGCGGTATTTTAAGGCTTCCGCAGCCTGTATAGAACCCAGAAGAGAAGGAAGGGGGCCGAATACGCCTTCAGGACCCGGTTCGCCACCGGAGGCGGCAGTAAAATCAATCATGCACCTAAGGCACGGAGCCCCGGGGATATACGTAAAACACTGCCCCTCAAACCCGCGCACCCCCGCGTGGGAGAAGGGTTTCCCCGTTAATACGCAGATATCGTTTATAAGGTGTTTGGAGGAGAAACTGTCCGTACAGTCGCATATAAAATCGTAATCCCCTATAATACTCTCGGCGTTTTCGCATCCAACCCTGGTATCATAAGTGTCAACGCAAAGGTTCCGGTTCAGGGCGCGGACTTTTTCAGAAGCCGATACCGCCTTATTCCTGCCGATATCCGTCTCTGTATGGATATACTGTCTCTGAAGGTTGCTGATCTCCACATTCTCTCCGTCAGCTATCCCGACCCTTCCTGTCCCGGCGGCTGCAAGCGAGAGTATGGCCGAGGACCCCAAGGCACCGGCTCCCACCACAAGAACAGAATACCCGGCCAGCCTGAGCTGACCTTCAGGACCTACATCCTCAAGGAGAATGCTCCGGGAGTATCTTTCAGCAATCAGGGATGAGAGATTCACTCCTTCCGGGCGCATGCCGACCCCCTTCTCAGCCTGTCCATAACCGCAAGCCCCATACCGGATTCCTCCACCCCGCCGGCTATTATAAGATCCACTCCCGCCCTGTCCATATCGCGAAGCAGGCTGAAGAGGTTCCGGGCCAGATGCCGGGAGCCGGGATCCGGACCGTATATACCTGTAATACAACCCGGGAATCTGCCGGAATTTTCGGGAGAAGTTATTACTCCGACCTTTTTTCCCTCCCTGATACCGGACCCGGCAAGCCTGCTCATCTTCTCTACCTGGTCCGGAGAAAACTCTACCACAACCATCTCCGCCGCCGGGGAGTAATGACTGGCCATCGTTCCGGGAGCCCTGACCGGGCCCCGGGCGGTGAACCTGTATTCCACCCTTCCGAGAACGGAGCTCAACTCTTCCAGCGGCACACCCCCGGGGCGCAGAAGACAAAACGGGCTTACCGTAAGATCGACTATGGTTGATTCCACGCCTATATCACTGCTTCCCCCGTCAATGAGATAATCCACTTTATCTCCCAGCTCCTCCCTTACGTGCCGTGCCCGGGTGGGAGAAAGAGACCCGAAAACATTTGCGCTCGGGGCAGCGACCGGAGTCCCTGAATTCTTTATAAGCTCCAGCGCAAGAGGATGCGAGGGCATCCTGACCGCAACGGTATCAAGCCCAGCGGTAACTTCCGGGGGGATATCGGCAGATTTCTTAAGAATTATGGTAAGAGGTCCAGGCCAGAAAAGCCCCGCGAGCTTTAAGGCTTCATCAGGCAGATCCGAACTTACCCTTCCGAGATCTTCCATATCCGCTATATGAACTATAAGCGGATCTGAAGCAGGCCTCTGTTTTACCTCAAAGATCCTCCTTACCGCGGCGGCGTTAAACGCGTCAGCACCGAGTCCGTAAACCGTTTCCGTGGGAAAAGCAACAAGTTTTCCCCCGCGTATGAGATCCCCGGCGCGACGCATAATATTACTTTTATCTTTTTCCATAGCAGGATAAAATTATACTGATAAACCCGGAATTGTAAAACCGACGATTTGCCTCATCAAAATTCTAAACGAAAGCCTTTCGTTGCCTCATTTAAAAATCTAAAGATATGATTTTCCAATTGCGCCTCCAAATACTACTAATTTTTTGTTTTTTTCTTCAAGTAC
>SLGR01000231.1 GCA_007136585.1 Candidatus Sumerlaeota bacterium
CGCAACGGAGAAAATAAAGGATTACGCTCCCCGCACGGTTATCGCCGTCGCCTGTGAAAAAGAGCTTGCCGAGGGGATATTAAGTTCCCTTAAAACCACGGTATGGGCGGTTAGGCTTATAAGGCCCGAGGGACCCTGCCGTAATACCCGGATGGACGAAAATGAGTTCATAATGGTTCTGGAAGGATTGAAATAAACCTGTTGGCTTACAAAAAAAGAGTGGACATTCCGGGGCTTATTCATTTATAATCTTAAGGGAGATAAGCAGGAGGTTTTTTATAAATGGGGATGGGAAAAGAGCTTTTAAAGTTCGCCTGGCAGGAGAAAAAGTACTGGATGATACCTATGATACTTGTATTCCTCATACTGGGCGCGATGGTGGTCTTTTTTGAGAGCACCGCAGTAGTGCCGTTCATTTACGCCCTCTTTTAGAAAGTGATATCAAAATTCAGAAAGTTTTATACCCGCCGTGTAATAAAATTCGGAAAGAAGCTGGCCCGCTTTCAGACCCGGGCGGTTTTTAATACGGCTTATTTCCTTGTAATAATCCCTTACGGTGTTTTCTTCAGGCTATTTGCGAAACCTTTTAAAAGCGGATGGGTGGATTCAAAAGAGACACCCCAGACCCTTGAGAGAGCCCGGCAGCAGTTTTAGAATAAACCTCAATGAGCAGAGTACCGGAAAGAAGTATGGAAATCTCCCGGCGGGGAGTGTAAATGTATCGGAGGGAATTTTAAGGTGAATATACTTGGCATATCCTGCTGGTACCACGATTCGGCTGCGGCGCTTCTTTCGGACGGGGAGGTCGTTGCGGCTTCCCAGGAGGAGAGATTCAGCAGGGTAAAGCACGATTTTGAGTTTCCTGAGAGAGCCATAGATTTCTGTCTTGAACAGGGAGGTATCTCGGAGGCGGATATAGATTTTGTGGTCTTTTACGATAAGCCCATCCCGAAATTTGAAAGGATAATCTCGTCAATACTCTATACCGTTCCCCGATCAAGACTGGTCTTCAGGGAGGCCGTTCCCCTGTGGCTGACAAGGAAACTGAAGTTCCATAAGACCGTAAAGAAAAAACTATCCCTGCCCCCGGAGAAGGTCTGTTTCTGCTCCCATCATATGGCCCACGCCGCAAGCTGTTTTTACCTTTCCCCGTTCAGGGAATCTGCCGTGCTTACGGTTGACGGGGTGGGAGAGTGGGCCACGGCCTCCATAGGAAAGGGCAGCGGAAAGGAAATCCGCATAATAAAAGAGATGAGGTTTCCGCATTCACTCGGGCTTCTCTATTCTGCCTTCACCGCTTTCCTGGGGTTTAAGGTAAATAACGGCGAGTACAAGGTTATGGGGATGGCCCCCTACGGGGAACCGAAGTATACCGATAAGGTATACAGGGTGGCCGGTGTAAACGATGACGGCAGCGTTGAGCTGAATATGGATTATTTCACCTTTCATCATTCTGTCTCAAAGACCTACGGCAGAAAATTTACCGAGCTTTTCGGACCGGAACGGGAACCTGAGTCTCTTTTCTTTACGGAAGAGACGGGGTTTCCTTCATACCTGGGAGAGAAACCTCCTGATTTCTCCGCTCTCGCTGAAAAGAACAGGTATTACGCCGATATAGCGGCCTCCATTCAGAAGGTTCTGGAGGATACACTTTTAAAAATGGCCCGCACGGCAAGGGAGGAGACAGGTCTGGAGAACCTCTGCTACGCCGGCGGGGTGGCCTTAAACAGCAAGGCCAATTACGAACTTGTCAGTTCCGGAATATTTTCCGATATTTTCATTCAGCCGGCCGCCACGGACGCCGGCGGGGCACTCGGGGCGGCCCTCTGGCTCTGGTCGGGGGTTCTGGGTAATGAGCCCCCCGGAGTTATCAGGACCCCTTACCTGGGCAAAGGATACTCAAATGATGAGATTAAAAAGGTTCTTACAGAAGAGAATATAGAATTCAGAGAACTTGAAGATGAGCGGCTCTTTGATTACACCGCCCGGCAGATATCGGAGGGGAAGGTTATCGGATGGTTTCAGGGGCGCGCCGAGTGGGGGCCCCGCGCGCTGGGTAACCGTTCCATACTAGCAGACCCCAGGGACCCGGAGATGAAGGACAGGGTAAACAGCCTGGTTAAGTTCCGGGAGCCCTACCGACCCTTTGCCCCTTCAGTGCTTAACGAGGATGCCGGGGATTACATAAAGAGAGAGAGGGAGCTTATCCCGGACGAGTATATGCTGGTAACCTACCCTGTAAACGAGGACAAAAAAGACTTGATACCCGCGGTTACGCACGTAAACTGCACGGCCCGCGCCCAGGTGGTAAAAAGAGAGAGAAACCCCGGGTACTGGAAACTTATAAAGAGCTTCAGGGATCTTACCGGCGTGGGGGTGCTGCTTAATACTTCCTTTAACCTTAAGGGGGAGCCGGTGGTGAACTCTCCCCTGGACGCTTTGAAGACTTTCAGGAGGTCCGGTATAGACCTCCTTGTAATGGAAAACCTGGTAGTGAGTAAATCCCCGGAGGGGAAAGGAGCTCCCCCGGAGTCTTCGGAAGCATCCGGGAGTTCTCTTTAATTGAAGAAAGAAGACGCCGGAGTATTCTCTCCCCGGGACGTATTTACCGGGAAACTTGAGAACGGACTCCGTTATGCCCTCTGGGGGAACGGGTCCTCGGATGTTGTTGAGATCCGGCTCTATTTAAGGGCCGGCAGCGTATATGAAAACGCATATCCGGGTTCGGGGATATCCCACTTTCTGGAACATCTGACGGCCGAGGGTCCGACCGGGCTGAAATCCCGCCGGAAGGTAAGAGAGCTCCTGGAAAAGTTCGGGAACTCCTTTAACGCCTATACGGCAAAAGACCATACCTGCTACCATATAACCACCGTGGAAAAATACGCTCTTGAAGCCCTCTCGCTTCTGGGAGAGATGGTTTTTTTAAACAGGATAACCCGGCAGGGTTTCCGGAGGGAGAGGGGGGTGATACTCCGGGAGATAGAAAAATCCCTTCAGGAGCCCGGGAGCCTCCTTTATACAATATCCTCAGATACCCTGTACGGGGTTCATCCGGCGCGGTTCCCGGTTACAGGGTATGAGAACCTTTTTCTCAACCTTACCGTTGAGGATCTCAGGAGATACTCCCGTATGGTTTACACCCCGTCAAACGCTATTCTTGCTATCGGGGGAAATATTGAGCCCGGTCTTATGGCGGAACGGATAAGAGAGTATTACAACCCGTACCCCCGGGGCGGATTCAGTCTTCCCGCGCTTCCGGAAGAGCCCCGGATTTCGGGAGTAAAACGTATGAGCGCCCGGAGGGATATAAAAGGGTATTATATGAGTATCTCGTGGCTTACTGTCTCTGCGGGAGACAGGGACCATTACGTGCTTGACCTTCTCTCCGTAGTTTTAAGCGGGTACCGTGGGTCCAGGCTCAACAGGATTATCCGGGACGAGCGGCAGCTTGTTAACTACATTGATGCAGAGTCCTCCGCTCCGGGGTACGGCAGGGGCGAGTTTTCCGTCATATCCAGGTTTTCGGATACCGGACCGGATAAAGTCAGAGAAGCTGTTATTGAAGAGATACAGGAAGTAAGGGAAAACGGCGTCACTGAATTTGAACTGGAGAAAGCCAGGAAACTCCTTCTTGCTTCCTATCTTTCGGGGCGTACAACCGTAACCGGGCGCACCGCGGGGATAGGTGTTTCCGTTCTTTACACGGGCGACCCTTATTTTTCCGGGCGATACATAGAGAAACTCTCCTCGGTAACCCCTGAAATGATAAAAGAGGCTGCCTCAAGGTACCTTGATACAGATAATTACGCTCTCACCTTGATAGAACCAGAGGGGAGCGCCATCGGCTCCGGGGTTCCCGGCCCCGCCGCCTTATCCGGAGGCCCTAAACCGGTTGAGCTTCCTTCCCGGACCCCGTTAATAATTGAGGAAACCCCGGGGACCGGTATAGCGGAGTTCGCTTTTTTCTTTAAGGGAGGCGCCACTTACGACCGGGTCTTTGAAACCCCCGGGCTTTTCAGGTTTTACGCCTCTATGCTCTCTCGAGGGACCCGGAACCTGGATAGGGCGGCGCTTGAGGATGAGTTCGAAAAACGGGGGGCGGAGTTCTACTCCGGTTCCGGCAGCAATAGTTTTTATCTCAAAGGCACGGCAGTTTCAGCGGAGTCCTCCGATACGCTCAGGCTTTTATGCGGTATGATACTTGAGCCCTCGTTCAGAGCCGATGAGATTGAAAAGGAGAAAAAACTGACCCTTGAGGCTATAAGCCAGCAGGAGAATGATTGGCAGAAGGAATCGTTTCTCAACTTCAGGAAACACATATTCCCTGATACCCTGCCTTATTCGCAGAGCCTTCTGGGTACCCCGGAGTCGGTAAAATCAATAAACAGGGAACTGCTTGAAAAGGTTCACGGGACCTTTGCTCTTCCCGGCAACCTGGCTGTTGCCGCTGTAGGGGATTTTTCCGGTACCGGAGTATCCGGGGTTCTCGGGGAGTTTTTTTCCTCCGCCGCGTCATCCTGCTCCCTACCCGATTACCCGGAGGAGTTTATCACCCTGGATAAGGACAGGGTCATAACCTGTCCGACCGGAAAGGATATAGTAGGCATAGTCTCGGGTTTTCCCACTGTTACCCTGTACGACCGGAAGAGCCTCTCAGCGCTTGAAGTTATTGACGCCCTTGTCTCGGGGGCCGGGTACCCTTCGGGGAGGCTCCATAACAGGATGAGGGATGGAAGGCTTGTTTACTTTGCGCAGTCGCTTAATCTCAGTTACCTGAAATCAGGGTGTTTTATGATAATCGCCGCCACCAGTAAAGAGAAAAAGGATAGATCCCTTAAGGTGATTGATTCTGTAATAAAAGACCTCCGGGCGGGGCGTTATACCCGGGCCGAGTTGCAGGGGGCCAGGGAGCAGATACTGATAAACCACCGGCTGAGCCTTCAGTCCCCTTCTTCCAGGGCCCAGGGGTACGCTCTTAACCAGGTCCTCGGTTTCGGATACGATTACGACAGTGTCTACTTAAAGGAGATAGAGGCGGTAACCCCGGAGGATGCCGCAAATTCGGTGAAAAAGTTTTTCGGTCCCCGCCTTACGGTGCTAACTCTTAAAGGAGGCTCCTCATAACTATCCCGGTGGGTATCTTGGGGTAGAAATAAGTTGATTTCGGGGGAAGGGATATCCCCGTATCAGCGGCCTGTCTTATCTCATCGAACCCGGGGGCGGCCATGAGCAGGGCTCCCTGCCAGGGGCCCCGCCGGAGGGTTTCCGGAAGGGACGATATATCACTGTCCCCGGGGAGAAAGTCGATGAACTCCCCTTTTCTTACCGATTCCATCGGTATCCCCAGGAAAGGTTCTATCAGAGTTTCGTGGAGCATAATTGAGTCCGGAATATTTATTTTCTTTTTAGGGGTTATAATATAGTAGGAGGGGTCAAGGTAGAAACCCGCAGAACCTCTGGGGGGGAGTTCAACCTTATCCTGCTTTGCTATATTGAAATCCTCCGCCAGGCGCCCGGGAAGATCGCTCAGCCTGCCGGGATCTATGTTCTTAAGAAGCCTGTGATAGGGGAGTATCACGGCTTCGCTCTCGGGAACCAGGTACATCATGGTATATTCATAAGCCCCTGAACTTCCCCGGCGCTTGCGCATAATCTCCCTGTATTTGAGCATCGTATGGTAGCGGTGATGGCCGTCTGCTATATAAAGCGTCTTATCCTCCAGGGCCTCGGGTATCTCACAGTTTTCGGAGAGAAAAACCCGGTTCCTGATCCCGGAAGGAAACTCAAAATCATACAGGGGTTTATCAAAAGACCTTTTTATCAGCCCGGATACCTTAAGCTCCGGGTCGGGAAATACGCAGAAAATACTTCCTATATTAAGTCCTGTGGCTTCCGTGAGTTTGAACCTGTCCTCTATGGGGGCGGGTTTTGTCTTTTCGTGACGCCTCACGCGCTTATAGGTTTCGTCCAGTTTCACCGAGGCGATTAGCCCGGTGCGGGAGCCCCCCCTCCAGCTCTGCCGGATTATGTAAACCCCGGGCGAGTTTTCTTTTATAAGAACCCCTTCGGATAGAAATCCGTCAAGGACCTTCCGGGCGTTTGAGTATTTTTCGTCGCCGCCTCCCGCCGGTTTCTGTATATGAACTATATTGACGGGTTCTGAGCGGAGTTTTATATCTGTCTCGTCACCGTAATCAAATACGTCATAAGGCGGGGCCGCGCATAGAGACGGGTCCGCTTTCTCCGGGTTATATCGCAATGCTCTGAAAAACTCAATGTTACGCATAAGAAGTCTCCTCTTTCCTTTCCGGAATGTCTTACAATATATTTATTAGCAGGGAAAAAACAACCCCGGCTTCAATGAGCCGGAAAAAATTTGTATACTTGAAAAAACGGTTTTAAAGTTAAGGGAGGTAATTATGGATTACAGGATAACCCTGGCGGCTTTCTGGACGATATTTTTTGCGGAGGTGGCGGACCGTACCCAGATAGCGTCTCTTACTATGTCCGCGACAAGCGGAAAGCCTTTCTCTGTATGGCTTGGATCTGTTACAGCTTTTACCGTGGTCACCGCGGTTTCGGTAACACTGGGTATGCTCCTTAGCAGGTATATAAAGCCCGAGGTGATAAGGTACGCGGGGGGCGTGATATTCATATTAATAGGGGCGCTTATACTTTCAAACAGGATCTGAGCCGGAATCCCCGGGAGCAGAGACCTGAGGGTGTTTGCTTATCAGCCGCGTTTAACATTAAGTTTAAGGGTCTTTATAAGCTCCTGCAGCTGCTTCTTGGTGAAGGCCCCGCTTACTATATCCCGGAAATACGGGTAATGTTCCAGGTGTTCGGGGTGTCCTGTGAAGATAAAGACCTTTGTCTCTTTCCATTTTGAGTAGAGAAGTCCCAGAAGATCAGGGCTCAGGATTCCGCCGAGGTCAAGGTCCAGAATGACAAAATCCGGAGGTTTGCTCTCGTTTTTTTTAATATATTCTACGGCTTCGTCAAACTCATAGAGTATATGGCGGACGCTGAACCCCTCGGATTCCAGGTTAAGTTTTATCCCGTTTGCGATATCGCCTTCGTCCTCAATAATTAGGACGCTCCCGTTTCGGGCCTTCCGGCCGCGTATCTTTCCGACGTGGATATTCATATCAACCATACTGAACATATCTTCAAGTTCAAGTTCTCCGGATAAACAGGTGGCGCTGCCGGCGCTTACCCGGGGTTTCAGGACCTCTCCGTTATAAGAGTACGTTTCCTTTTCTATTTTACTGCGTATCCTTTTAATGAACTCTGCCGCCTGGGGGCTCTCTGTTTCGGGGAGGAGCACTATGAACTCGTCCCCGGAGAAACGCGCTGCCATATCCATGCTTCTTGTCGCGGAATCTATGATCTGGCCCACCCTTTTAAGGACGTAGCTTCCCGCTTCAAACCCCAGGGACTCATTTATATCCCTGAGCCCTTTTATATCAATCACAGCCATTGAGAAAGGCCGGGAGTACCTGCGGGAGAGGGTATGGAGTATCCGGGACTGTTTCTCAAAATGGGGGCGGTTATATAATCCTGTGAGCGGGTCCCTCATAAACATATTCTCGTAGAACTTTCTGCGGGTAAGTATGGCCTCTATACGCACTATGAGCTCAGCGGGGTCAAAGGGTTTGACAATATAATCCGCGGCCCCGGCCTTCAGACCGCGTCTCTTCTGACGTAGGGTATTGTTAACGGTGAGAAAAATTACGGGAATGGACGAGGTGGTTATATCCCTGTTGAGTCTTTCCTTGATATCATACCCGGAAGAGTCCCCGAGCATAACGTCAAGGAGAATAAGATCGGGGGAGTAATTCTTGACCGTATCAATAACTTCTTTGCCGTTCTCCAGGCAGCGAACCTCAAGCCCCTCAGATTCAAGGAGCTCCTTAAGCCCTCTCAGGATATCTTTTTCGTCATCTACCGCAAGGATTCTGGCTTTTCGCATTTTAGATTTTCCTTAAAAGAATACTAACTGAAAACCCGGGGGATTTCATCCCGGATACTGTTTAGCGTATAATAATAAGTTTGCGTAAAAAATAAGCGGGGTGTTTATGGGTAAAACTTCTCCTTTTGGGCGTTCCGGGGGCAGGGGTATATGGGGCATGGGTATTGACTTTTACCGTAAATTAACTAATTATATTACCGGTTGGATGAGTAGTTTAAGATCCGGCATTTAAGATGTACGGAGAAGGAGATGAGGAATGAACATCTATGTTGGTAACCTGGCCTGGGGCGTAACAGACGACGACCTTCGCCAGGCTTTTGCGGAGTTTGGAAAAGTTGATACAGCTAGCGTCATAAAGGATAAATACACAGGCCGTTCCAGAGGGTTCGGTTTCGTGGAAATGCCGGATAATGAAGAAGCTCAGGCTGCGATCAACGAGCTTAACGGTAAGGATCTGAAAGGACGTGAGGTAAAGGTTAACGAAGCCAAGCCCCGCACCGACAGGCCTCCGAGAAAACCCGGGTATTAAGTTAAGTATAATAACTGACTGAAAGACCGGAATATAATACTGCCGGGCCGCGGTTTAATAATATTAAGCTGCGGCCCGCGCAGTTTAATAGGAGATACCGGGGCGGTTACAGGCAAAAGAAAGAGTTTAAAAAGATGACGGAAAAAAATAAATCAGAGTTTTTAAAAAAAGAGATCAGGCATTTTGATATAAAATCGGCTGACGCAAGGCCTTTTATAGCGCAGTTCGGGGATATGGCTTTCCAGGCAAGGAACCTGGCCCGCGCATGTCGGATATACGACAGGATGCTCTCGGATACGGAATGCGCGGTTATACTCTGCCTTGCGGGTTCCATATTCAGCGCCGGGCTGAGAAAAACAGTTTTTGATATGCTTGAGAATAATATGGTCGACGCGGTAGTCTCCACCGGGGCGGTCATTGTCGATCAGGATTTTTTTGAGGCCCTGGGGTTCAGGCACTACCGGGGTTCTGTAGCGGCAGATGATAATGAACTGATGAATCTCTCCATAGACAGGATATACGATACTTATATAGACGAGGACCAGCTCCGGGTATGTGACAGCACTATCAAAGAGATAGCCGATACTCTTGATCCCCGCCCTTACTCTTCAAGGGAGTTTATAGGTTTTATGGGGGAGTATCTCCGCAGGCGGCAGATAGGGGAGGATTCCCTGGTCCGGATTGCCTGTGAAAAGGATATACCTGTATTTGTCCCGGCTTTCTCGGATTCCAGCGCAGGGTTCGGACTGGTGGAACACAGGCACGAGAGGGGTTCCTCGCCGTCGGTCTCTATTGATTCGGTAAAGGATTTCCATGAACTTACCAGGATAAAGACAAAGTGCGCCGATACCGCCCTTCTTATGATAGGGGGCGGCGTCCCCAAGAACTTCGCCCAGGATATAACGGTGGCGGCTGATATAATAGGTCAGGATTCGGGTATGCATAAGTACGCCGTGCAGATAACGGTGGCTGATGAAAGGGACGGGGGGTTGTCGGGGTCCACGTTGAAGGAGGCTCATTCGTGGGGGAAAGTTGATGAAGGGCAGGAGCAGATGGTCTTTTCTGAAGCCACCGTCGCGCTTCCGCTCCTTGCCTCCAGCGCCTACCACGGAGGCGCCTGGAAGAACCGCTCCCCGATGCGTCTGAACAGGATATTTACGGAGTAATAAAATGATACCGGAAAAAGTATTTTTCACAAAGGGGGCGGGTATCCACCGCGACAGGCTCGCTTCTTTCGAGATAGCGCTCAGGAACGCCGGGATAGAGAAAAGCAACCTGGTAACGGTCTCCAGTATTCTTCCGCCCGAGTGCGCGATGGTCTCCAGGGAGAAAGGGCTTCAGGAGCTCCGCCCCGGACAGATAACCTTCTGCGTAATGGCCAGAAACGATACCAACGAGCCAAACCGTATGATATCGGCGGCTATCGGCGCCGCTGTTCCGAAGAGGAAAACCAATTACGGCTACCTTTCCGAGCATCACGCTTACGGTGAGACCGCAAAGGCCTCCGGTGAGTACGCTGAGGATCTGGCCGCCACTATGCTTGCCACAACACTGGGAATCCCCTTTGATCCGGAACAGGCCTGGGACGAACGCAAGCAGGTCTACAGGGCCAGCGGCCATATAATAAAAACAAGAAATATCTGTCAGTCCGCCGCGGGAAACAAGGAAGGACTCTGGACTTCGGTGGTCGCGGCGGCTGTTTTTCTCCTGCCTTGAAACACAGACGTGATTTCGGGGACCTTCCGGAAGAGTTCACTTCCCGGCAGGGTTCCTCCATAGCGGTTATTCCCGTTCCTTTTGAAAGGTCAAGTTCCTGGATGAAGGGCTCCTCCCGGGGCCCGTCTGCGGTAATAAAGGCCTCGGCCAATATGGAGCTTTACGACATACCCACGGGAACCGAGGCCTATAAAAAAGGCATATACACCGCCCCTGACGTGACTTCGGATAACCCGAAGGATATGATAGAGAACCTTTCCCTGGAGGTTTCCCGGTTTATTAAGGAGGGTAAGTTTGTCGCTGTAATAGGCGGGGAGCATACCGTTTCGGTGGGGATCGCCCGGGCGATGAAGGAAGTATTCGGAAGTTTCTCCATCCTTCATCTGGACGCCCATTCCGACCTTCGCGAAGAGTACGAAGGGGACAGGTTCTCCCATGCCTGCGCCGTATCAAGGATGAGGGAGTATACCGGTGATATAGTATCCGCGGGTATCAGGAGCATGGATTCCTCGGAGGTTGAGCGTCTGGATAAGGAGAGGGTTTTCTTCGCCCGCGATATTTATAACTCAGACTCCTGGATGGACGAAATTGTTGAAATGTTAGGGGAGAATGTTTTTTTAAATATTGACCTTGATGTGCTTGACCCCTCTCAAATGCCTTCGACCGGGACCCCGGAACCGGGGGGGCTGACCTGGTATGATATCACCGCACTTGCGGAGAAAGTTTCCGCTTCCAGGAATATAGCGGCCGTTGATGCTGTGGAGCTCAGGCCCGACAGGAGGAATCCGGCCCCGGATTTTCTGGCGGCAAAGCTGCTCTACAGGGTAATGAGCCTGAAGTTTGCTGAAATAGATTAAAGAACTTCAATCTCAGTACCCGCCTGCCATTTTTGTTTACTCAGCTTTTTAAGGGTTTTAAAACTTTTCCTTATCTTTCCGGACTCGAGAAGCGTCTTGTCTGAGTCTATGGTCAGGGTCACTTTATCCTCACCCTGACGCTGTAAAACAGAGGCGGCAAGAAGGGCTTTCTCAATCCCGTCCCCTCTTCCGAAGTTCCACACTTCGTCCGGCTGGGCTAACCTGGTCTCTCCCGGGTATATGGAGGAGTTTTCCATCTCGTCAAGGGTATCAAATATATCCCCGGATTTTTTACCCTTCAGGCAGAAGTATGATACCGGGTTCCTCCGGAAAGCCGCCTTGAGGAAGGGAAGGGGCGAGGTCTTTTCAAGATCCCTGAAAGCATAGAAAGCAAGCTCGGCGGTGCTGTTTTCCCCCCTGAGCTTTCTAATTTCTTCTATTACCTCTTCCCGGGACATGGAAACATTTAACTCCGGGGCTGCTCCGGGGATGAACTTTTTTTCTGGAGAGGGGAGCCTCGGGACGGTTAAACAGAAACTCTTTAGAGAACTTATGAATTTATCAGTATTAATGCAGTCTGTTTCCAGTTTACTCTTCAGCAGGGAGGCGTCTTTTTCATTCGACAGGTCTATCTTGCGGGTCTCCAGAAGCTCCTCTATGCTGTTTAAGGTTATCCGCCCGGGCATAGGGGAGTGATGGAACTCCTCGGGGTCCACCTCTTCTATGAGACGCTGCCTGGTGGAGTCTGATAAAGTAAAAGGTTTTCTTGATTCGTATTCAAAGAGTCTCTCCAGACCGATGTAGTGTTTTTTCCCCTGAATTTCGCAGATTACCTGCAGGCACTTGTGGAGCTCGGGGTCAGAGCGAAGGAACCCGGTAAAGACCGCCGGATCAAGTTTTGTTCTCAGGAACCTGCCCAGCTTCTCCCTGAACCTCAGGTATCGTTCGGATGATATGGTTGCTTCCGGGTACAGCGTATGTATATACCCGCTCCGGTGAGAGATTATGGTCACTTTCTCGTTTTCCAGGGCCCGCCTGGCTTTCATTGATATAGGTGTTCCGTTGAACCACATATTTCTTGTTACTATACGCCTGTTGTTTGTGAGAAGTCCGTTGCCTGTATCAACGTAGTTCTGGGAGTGCAGGGGCGTGGCGGTAAGGTATATATCCTCCAGGGGTATGCGGGCCACTATAAAAAGGGCTGCCGCGTAGAGTGTCGAGAGAGAGACGCACTCTCCCGCCCCGGTGCTGTACCCCTGCCTGTACCTGAAGGCGTCCATCGCCTCTACGGTCTCTGTCTTCCAGTACGGAATTATATCCTCATCATAGCTGTCAAGTCCGAAATGGGTGCGGATATCTATATCAAAGTAATACTTGTCACCCTCGTACCCGAAAAGGGCGTTGGAGCTTTTTAACTTTTCGGGGTCTATAAACTTTCTGAACCTTTCAAGTTCACCGGATTTTGAGGTAAGCCCCCAGGTCTCCAGGTCAAGGTTGAATTTGTAATGGTCCATAATATACTGTTTGAGGCGCATAACCCTTGACCTGGGAGATTTTTTTTCCATTCCCCGGAAAAACGGGTCTTTTCTCCACTCCCAGATAAGAGGAGACATTATGTTGGACAGAACCAGGGAGTAGAGGAGTCGCGGGAATACAAATATCTCCATATCCGAGAGTGTAACGGCAGAGCTAAGCTCCTGTCCGGATATTTCTGTCCCTGCCCCTGCTTTGAAATTGCCTTTGAAACTCATATAATAAAAAAACAAGATGAAGAGCCAAAAGTCAAGTTCTAAGGCCACCCGGCCTAATATACTGGGTATGACAGCCCCCGGGTTTGCCCGGATACTGGAGGGTTTGGGGTTCCGCCCTTTCCGCGCCGGTCAGGTATTTGAATGGGTTTACCGTAAGAAAGTTCTAAGTTTCGGGGATATGAGTAACATTTCTCTGAAACTCCGAAAGGAACTTGAGGAAAACTTCACCCTCTCAATTCCGGAAATAATCAGGCGGGAGAAATCCTCGGACGGCACTGTAAAGTACCTTATTGAGATGGGAGACGGGGAGAAGGTTGAATCGGCTCTCATACCCCACGGAAGGCGCCTTACTCTCTGTCTATCCACCCAGGCCGGGTGCAGGTTCGGATGCCTCTTCTGCGCCAGCGGGGCTTCGGGGTTCGGCAGAAACCTTGAAGCATATGAAATAACCGGGCAGTACCTTGCCGTCTCGGGCTCCTGCGGAAGAAGGATAACAAATATAGTTTTTATGGGTGTGGGGGAGCCCCTGGATAACTTTGAAGCCCTGATGACCGCGGTTGATGTATTGAGTGATCCCGCCGGCCCGGCCCTGGGTAAGCGGAAAATATCCGTTTCAACCTGCGGTATAGCGCCGGGTATAAGGGAGCTTACCCGGATAAACCCCGGGATAGGTCTCTCTGTCTCGCTTCACAGCGCCGATCCTGAGAAAAGAAAAGTTCTGGTCCCCGTAACCCGTAAATACCCTCTCAAAGAGCTTAAAGAGGCTCTGAGGGAGTTTACGGGGAAATGTCGATACCCTGTGAGCCTGGAATATATACTTATATCAGGTTTTAACGTACTTCCGGAAGACGGCGCTAAACTCGCCGATTTCTGCAAAGGTATAAGGGCCAAGGTCAACCTTATACCCTGCAACCCTTCTTCCGTAAAAAAATTTACACCTCCGGATGAGAAAGAACTTGCAGGGTTCCTTTCAGAGCTGGACCGGCGGGGGATTTTTTACAGTATGCGCCGCCCGCGGGGAAGGGATATATCCGCGGCCTGCGGCCAGTTGAGATACCGTGCGGGAAGTTGATATATGAGGTTATAGAGGATCCTAAAGAGCCCGTAACCCCGGTTTCGGAGAAGATTTTACTTTTGATATTGGCGGGTATTTAAGTTATAATAACCGGCACTGCGCCCGGCCGGAGATGAGAGTGTCGTTCCGTCTCAATAAAGGGGCATGGAAGGCGTTCCGGGAGGTTAAAAGTTGAGAGAAAAAATCAGTTTTGTCTGGGATATACATTACAGCTGTAACTTCAGGTGTCCTTTCTGCTGGTTCAACGGTAAATGGGCGGAGATGGAGAAACTCAACAGGTATATGCCTCCTGAAGAACTCGAAGAACACTGGAGACGTATATATAATCTTTACGGGGAATCACATATTATGATAACCGGAGGAGAGCCGGGCTTATACCCTGAGTTTATCGGGCTTATTGAAAGGCTGTCGTCTATGCACACAGTTAAGATAACCAGCCAGCTTTCCGGGGATATGTACAGTTTTGCGCGAAGAGTAGACCCTGAAAGGGTGGTCCTCGATATGAATTTTCATCCTATGGAATCAAAGCTGGAACCTTTCATAAGGAAAGTGCTTGTTCTGAAAAAGCACGGTTTTTCCGGAGGGGTATGCTACCTGGCCTACCCGCCCCAGATGGATAAAATAGAGTATTACCGGGAGAAATTTGAGGAGAACGGGATAGGTTTTGCCCTGGCGGCATTCTGGGGAAGTTACGACGGCAGGGAATACCCTATGGCCTATACTGACCGGGAGAGAGAAATGATAGCCCCTTACATAGGCGACTCTGACAGGATAAAATATCACCTTGAGGGGAAGAAGACCAGAGGTAAGCTCTGCCGGGCGGGGTACTGTTACGCCTCCATAAAAGCTGACGGTACGGTTACAAGGTGCGGCCCTTTAAGCGATAAGCCTATGGGTAATTTTTTTGAGAGCGATTTCCGGCTCCTTGAGAGCCCCGAACCCTGCGTGGCGGAACTCTGTCCCTGTGATGAGTATGTATGGCTGGTTGAATCGGATAAGGGTTCTGTCCTGTCGTGAGGGTTACGCTTGTAAGATGTCCCTGGTGGGTAAGATACTGCCCACCCTATATTCTTGCCTTCTTTGCCTCTCTGCTGCGGAGCCGCGGCCACGAAGTAAAAGTTCTGGATATAAATAACATCTTATACCACCGCGCCCCTGAAAACTTAAGGAAGTTCTGGGATGACAGGGACTCTTATTCGGTCTGGGAAGACCCCGCTTTCGTAGAGAGGATATCAGCTCCGGAAGTTTCCGGGGATATTGTATCAGAGGTTCTCTCCAATGATCCGGAAACCGTATGTTTCACCACACATACCCCCAATGCTCTCTTCAGCCAGAGACTGGCCTCCAGGTTAAAGAAAGAGTCCCCTTCTACCGTAACCCTGTTTATGGGACATAAGTGCTCCCGGACCCAGATGGCCTTTGATTTCATAGAGAAACCTTATATAGACTACGTCTGCACCGGAGAGGCGGATGCTGTTCTGCCCGGGCTGCTGGAAAAACTAGAAAAATCAGGGAGTAAAGACTTGCCTGAGCATAAGGGGTTCCTGTTAAGAAAATACGGCAGAGTTCTGGACGGCGGGGCTCCCGATTATATAAGCGATATAGATTCGCTTCCTTTTCCGGATTACTCCGATTTTGAGGGTGATATAAAAACTGGAAGCTACAGTATGCCCGGGAGGCTGGATATCCTTGACAGCAGGGGTTGTGTCAACTCCTGTCATTTTTGTTACGAGAGGCTGTACTGGGGCAGGTACCGCGCAATGAGCGGAGAGAGGCTTTTCAGCCAGATAAGGGACCACCGCAAAAGGTTCCCGGGAGTGGATTTTTTCTATTTTAACGGGCTGCTCCTGAACGGTTCTCCCGGAAGACTTGAAAGGTTCTGCGACCTGGTTATAGAAAACGGGGAACCGATAAGATGGGCGGGGCAGGCTGCGGTCGGAAAAAACCTTACCGGGAAACTTCTTGAGAAAATGAGCCGTGCGGGGTGCAGCTGGCTGGGGTACGGGGTGGAATCAGGCTCGGACAGGGTTCTTAGGGAAATGAATAAGAAACATACAGTAGCGGATGCCCTGAGGGTACTTAAGGATACGAAGCGTGCCGGGATAAGCGTTCAGATAAATGTAATGTTCGGTTATCCCACCGAGACCCGGGAGGATTTTTCCGCAACCCTGGATTTTCTTAGGATCGCCAGACCCTTTATAGACAGCGTGCTTGCCAGTCAGTCGTTCTGCACCCTTGAGAAGAAGACTTTCCTGAAAGAGAACCCCGAAAGGTTCGGAATATCAGAGAGTTCGCATCATCTCTACTGGAAATCCCTTGACGGGCAGAATAATTACGCCGAGAGGTTCAGGCGTTACGAGGAGTTCTGCAGGGAAGCTTTAACTCTGGGAATCCCCGAAACTTCGGGGGTTCTCTCAAAAAAACCGGATAAATGGGGCCTTATAGGCGATTATTACTTTTACGAAAAAGATTATGAGAAGGCGGCTGAATCTTATGAGAGATCCATCCTTGAGGAGGCCGAGACAAAAACTGTTTATAATAAACTGGCCCGTGTTTACAGGCTTATGGGGGAGAAAAAGAGATCGGATGCCTGTGAATTGAAGGCCGGTTCAATGAGGGACCCCTTCAGAGAGGCGATCCGGGGATGAGTGTCGCCGCTAAAGTAAGGAGGTTTCTTGAGGAATTAAGCGGTTTTCTTGAGGAAGACCAGGTTCTCCGGGATGTAGGATCCGCGCCTCCCGGGGAACTTCACCTTGAGCTTACCTACCGCTGCGACAGCCGGTGCATAATGTGCGATATCCCTCGCAGGGAAAAAAATCAGCGTCGCCCGGATATAAGCCTTGAAGAGATAAAGAGAACCGTTGACGGTTCTGATTTTCTGAGTAATATAAATTATATCCTTCTCTCAGGGGGAGAACCGTGGTTGCACGAAGAGTTTTCTGATATGGCGGTGTATTTCTTAGAAAGGTTTCCTGATGCGCGCCTA
>SLGR01000004.1 GCA_007136585.1 Candidatus Sumerlaeota bacterium
AAATATACTTTTCCCTCCCGCGCCAGATCAGCGCGCCCAACGCTGCCGGAACCAGGGCAAGAGCCGTATACAGGGCGGTCTCAAAACTTATATTCATCTTAACCCGCCAGATAAAACACGCACAGAACTCCCCTGATACGAAAACAGAACTCTTTTCTGACCTAAGTTCATCTTCCCAGCTTCTCCTTTATATGAGGCTGATGGACAGGATCGCTTTTATATGTCCCGCTTACCGAGTACATAAGCAGATTAAGAGTAAGCTTAACAGCCTCTTTTCTCTGGTCATGGCGACCCGGCGAAAGGGAATACCTCCAGTTTCCCAGACTGTCCCTGGGCCAGATACCAAGAAGATCGTTTGAGGTTTTTATTACACCCAGCCGCCCCCCCGTTTCAATACCCTCAAGGTAAGGCAGATTGAGGGTTCTTCCGGATACATAATAGACAAGATAAAAAGAACGGTAAACCGCGTGGTCATCGGGAATTCTCTTATAGCTCTTTCTGGGAAAGACCCTTCTTATCAGCCGGTCCGCGGACTCCTCAAAGGCCCTGTCCGAGCAGGTGTCTATAAAAAGCAGTCCGCCCCCTTCAATATACCTCCGGAGCCGGTCTATATCCTCGCCGGAAAACTCAGGAAAACTACCCCTGCCCGTCAGAACGAGAAAAGGGGAACGGTAAAGTTTTTCGTCGGAAACATTAAGTATCCTTCTCTCCGGGTAGACCTCTACAGAGGTGGTCTTATCAAAGTAGCGTCTTATCTGGGGAAAGGTCTCCGGGTAGGGATCCCAGTCACCGGCGAACCTTAACTGCGAGTATACAAACCGCGACCCCTGCCCGGAGAGGGCCTGATGCGCTCCGGAGACCGGGTATAGGGTTGTAATTATGATAATAGATAACAGAACCCTTATTATATTCATGCCGCGCTTTCCCTCCCGCTTATTATCTTTCTGAGAACTTCCTCGCAGGCTAGGGCTATGAAAGCTGCCATAAGGAATACTCCGCTCCGCTCTTCTCCGGCAAGATACCGCAGAAGAACGGGGATAAGGTTTTCCGTATAAGAGACCTGTGAAACATCCGCCCCGGAAAAGAACTCGTCTATATCTGAACTCCGCGCAGGTTCCAGGCCGGATCCGCCCTTGGATGTATCAACATTCACGGCGGTAAGGGTATCTACTGTTCTGTAGATTCCGGGAACGGAGGCCACCGGAGCGGTAACAGGGATCACCCCCGTTTCTGTTTCAGCCGCAAGTTCCTGGCCGGGTTCAGAGGAAATTTCATCGCCGGCCTTAAGAGTCTTGACCGGTATTTCGGAAGGCCGGGCAAGAAACCTCACGAGTTCGTGTATGAAAGCGGGATAAGTTCCCTTAAGGGCAAAATCCCCCCAGAGCAGGTTGGCTGTGGAGGCGAAGAAAGCCGTATTTCCCCTGATATCTCTTCCCGGGGAATAAACCCATAGGAGCGGCGTACCTCCTACTGATAGAACTTCTTCGGCCTCTACGGTGGGCCTTGCCGGAAGCACCCTGGCAAAATCTGCGCGGTCTTCGGCCCCTTCCCCGTGAAAAACTTCGACAAAGGCTCCGGAAGCCTCAAACCTGCCGCTTATATCCCGCTTAACCCGGGAAGGGTCAAGCTCAAGAGGCATAAGAGACTCTACAAGAGAAGGGTTTTCCAAAGTGTTTTCACCGGCAAAAAACCCCACTCCTCCGCCGGCGGATGAGTAGGCCGAAAGTTTCCTGGCTATCTCCATATCAGGCTCAGCATCAAGCATAAGTACAACATCATAATCATCTATATCCATACGCTTAAAATCCCGTAGAGAAACAACAACTGGCCCGGCAAAGGTCCGGTAGGTGCCGGGAGCCAGGGCGCGGGCGGCAAAGAAACTCTGCCCCTCCATCAGAGTATAACCCGGGGTCCCGTCAACTATAAGCACCCTTACCCTGGGGCGGACGTTTACCGCAAAATACCTGACACTGTCCATTCTTATCCTGTTCTGCTTCGTATCCTCCTGCATCTTGAGCCACCCACCGTAAAGCCCAGGGGAATCAAAAGTATAGCTGAACCTGAGAACTCCGCCCCCGGGGTGCTCCATATAGTGCCGCTGCCGGCCTTCAATAACAAGGTGAACCGGAGTCTTTCCGTCCTCAGGCATAATCTCCGCCTCAAACTCCGAAGGAACCCCGGCAAAAGCTTCGGAAACACTCAGATCTTCAATCCATATATTTTCACGACCTTCGGAAACCTCGACAAGAAGGAACTCCGTATCTCCGTCCGCATCATAATCCCCGGCCCTGAAACCGGCTCTGTTAAGGTCTGAAAAAATTATCACCCGGTGCGGCCCCGGTTCATCCTCCAGAATTTCCCTGAGATCCTCCAAAGCGGAAGCGTAAGAGGCCGGGTAGGCCGAGAGCTCCACCCTTTCCACGGCCCTCAGAACCTCCGAACTGTCACCGGTAAAAGGAAGAAACTCGGAGAGACGGTTGCTGAATACGCCCACGGCAAACTGTCCGTCAAGGGCACCGGCTACAGCCGATGCAGCTTCCTTGGCAATATCCAGGGCTTTTCCCCCGGCCCGCCTGTACTGCATACTGTAGGAATTGTCTATAAGTATAATATACCTTAACCCCTCCCCCGGAGAAGCAAACCCCCTCCATACGGGCCTGGCAAAAGCAAGGGTCAGAAGTATGACAGTAAGAACCCTGAGCGCAAGAAGCAGGGCCTGAAGTATCCTGAACCGCCTGAGCCTCCTCCGGGTGGAGGAACGCAGAAACATAAGCGACGGAAACTCCACTCTCTGCCTCCGGCGGCGGTTAAGGAGGTGTATTAGAACAGGCAGCCCCGCAAGAGGGAGCAGCCACAGAAATCCGAGGGCCTGAAAACTCATAACAGCAACCTCTTTCTGCCCTCAATGAAAGTCGAGAGAGCGGCATCAAGAGGCGTATCGGTGGATATGCGGTAGTAATCCACCTTATGGGCCCGGAGACCTTTCTCTATATCCTCAAGAAAGGCTTTCATCTGGGAAAGGTACTCTTTCCTTATTACCTCAGGCACGGTTCTCAGGGCCTCACCGGTCTCCATATCAACGTAATCCACGTCCCCCCTCTGATTAAGATGAAGCTCTTCCGGGTCAAGGATATGGAAAACAATGAGATCATTCCTCAGATAGGGAAAGTATTTGAAAGCCTTTACGAGTTCCCCGGGATTCTCATAAAGATCGGAAAAAATTATAAGCAGACTCCTCTTCTTTATTCTTCTTCCTATCTCGGAGGCAACAGAGAGTATATCCGTCCTCCCCTGCGCTCTGAGATCTTCCAGGTTATCCATTACGTACTGCATATGGGCTCTGAAGCTCCTTGGAGGTATAAACCGGTCTATTGAGTCCCGGTAAGTAATAAGTCCCGCAGAATCGTTCTGCTGGACTAGAAGATAGGTCAGCGCCGCGGCCAGGTAGGAGGCGTATTCCAGTTTACTGACCCCGTTTGAAGAGTACCCCATGGAAGCCGAGGTATCAACAGCGCTGTAGCATCTCAGGTTCGTCTCCTCCTGGTACTGCTTTATATAAAACCTGTCGGACCTTCCGTAAACTTTCCAGTCAAGGTGTTTGAGTTCGTCTCCCGGAACATACTGCCTGTGCTGAGCGAACTCCAGACTTGAGCCCCTGAGGGGGCTTTTATGGAGCCCGGAGAGGGTACCTTCGGCCACGTACCTGGCGCGAAGCGTCATGGATGAGAGCTTTTTTAAAAGGGCCGCGTCGAAGTTAAACGACACTGTCCAGAAGGCGGGATATTATCTCTTCGGGTGTTATCCCCTCCGCTTCTGCGTTGAAATTCGGAATTATCCTGTGACGGAGAACGGGTCCTGCCAGGGACCTGACATCATTTTTTGACACATTCGTGCTCCCCCTGAGTATGGCCCTTGCCTTGCTTCCCAGTATGAGGTACTGCGAAGCTCTCGGCCCTGCGCCCCAGGCAACGTAACTGTCAATATACTCGTCTCCGCGCCCGGGGCGCGAAGCCGCGGAAAGCGAAACGGCATACTCTACCACCTCGTCTGATACAGGGATATCCCTGACAATATCCTGCAGTTTTATTATCTCGCCTGCATCCAGAACTTTATCAACCTCCTCCTCCCTGCCGAAGGTAGTAAGCTTTACGACCTGCTTCTCCTCCTCCGGGGAGGGGTAATCTATGAGTATATTAAAGAAAAACCTGTCTAACTGCGCTTCCGGAAGCGGGTAGGTCCCTTCCTGTTCTATCGGGTTCTGGGTTGCCAGGACAAAGAAAGGCTCGCGCAGGTTCAGCGTCTCATTTCCGGCTGTTACCGCATGTTCCTGCATCGCCTGCAGAAGAGCCGCCTGGGTCTTGGGAGGGGTACGGTTTATCTCGTCAGCCAGTACGACATTGGCAAAGACCGGGCCCTTGATAAACCTGAAACTCCGGCGCCCCGTAGACTGGTCCTCCTCAACCACTTCCGTCCCTGTTATATCGGAGGGCATAAGGTCCGGGGTAAACTGTATCCGGCTGAAACTCAGGTCAAGTATCCCGGCCAGGGTCCGGACTATCTTTGTCTTTGCAAGGCCCGGAACCCCCACGATAAGACAGTGACCCCTGGCAAACATACAGGTCAGCATAAGATCAATAACCTCACGCTGGCCCACTATAACACGGTCAAGCTGCTTTAATATGAGCTCCCGCCCGGCTCCCAGCCGGTCTATGAGCTTAGTTTCTTTGGATTTTCCCATAAACGGAATTTTCAATTCCCTGAACTTTATTTCTTC
>SLGR01000197.1 GCA_007136585.1 Candidatus Sumerlaeota bacterium
AAGAAGGTTGGCTGGACAGAATGGAAGCCGATACCGATGCCGCCGATACCCTGCTCGGGTTTTTCAAACTGAAGAAAAAACTTGATTCGGAAGGGGTTCTCCGGGAGGATTTAAGGAAACTCTTTGAAGGGTACACCGACAGCGACGGAAAACTTGATATTACCTCCCTTATGAGAGACCCGAAGGAGGTTTACTACCGTCAGGGGCTGCTCTTTCTCGCCTCGGCCGGGATAGACACGGCGGCTGAGATAGACCGCGCCGGAGTTCTCAGGCGTGTTTTTACGGACCTTATGCTGAAGGAAAGAGATACTTTTGAGTCCGCTGAACCGGATGATTTTATGGTCCTGCGAAACAGGGGGGAGATCTTCACGGCTTTATGTTATTTTATGGGCGAATCAATGAGGCTCAACCCGGCCTACGCCAGCAGTATTCTTTCTGACGAGGAACTTCTTGAAACCCTTATAAACGATGAGAACACCCTTATGAGTTTTATATGGTTAAAAAGAATTATAGGTAAAGTCCTTGATGAGGACGGTAAAGTTCGCAGTGAGTACAGGAAATCCCTTCATTTTATTACAGATGATAAAGGGAAACTGCATATACCCTCAGACCCGTCCCTGGCCCGGCTGGCGGCGACTCTTGCCCGGGGGATAAGGGTCAACCGGAACCTTACCGAGCATATAGTCTCTGATGAAAGTCTCCTGGAAGACCTTTTAAGTTCTCCGGCTCTTCAGAAAAGGCTCTCCGGGGCATTTACCTGGCTCTTTGAGATTGTTGACTCAAGAGGCCGGGTGCGTCGTGAGTACAGGGAGGTTATGAGTAATTTCATTAAGGACGGATTTCCCGATATATCCCTGATAACATACTCTGAAGATATACTCCTGGTCTTTCAATCACTTGTCGCGCTTGTTAAAAATAATCCCGGTCTTGCCGGGGTGATGGTTAATAATCCCGTTATACGGGAGCCCCTTGAAATAGACCGTCCTGACCCCGAGGCGCTGCGCAAGATACGTAACTTTAAAAAAATAGCCGGAGTTTTCGCCAAGGTCACAGATTCCGGGCTCAGGATAAAAACGGAGGGTCTCGAGTATTTTCAGAACTCTGAAGGAGAGGCCGATCTCGGGAAAATACTTTCCACTCCCGGGCACGCTCTTCTTTTCAAGGGACTGGCGGAGCTTTCTCTTAATAAGACCGCCCGCGAAGCCGGCATAGCCCGCGAACTGTCCCGGGAATTTGATTACGATAAACTCCTGGCGGATAAAAGGGCTCTCATAGGGTTCTTAAGGGGCGTTCTTCCCAACATAACGGACTGGTACCGCTCCAACAACCGTATCATTGAGGCGCTTCCCATACTCTCAGAAAATCACGTGGAGTTCAGGATGCTCACTGACAGTTTCGGGGATATAAACTTTGACCGTGAACTTGCCGATAAGTTCTTCAGGCACCTTAGCCGGATAAAAAGGGCCCCTCCCGAGAGAGACGCCTTCCAGATCTCCCACACCCTCCTGATGGAATCTCTCTCCCAGGGATCCTTAACCCGCGACCAGGCTACAGAACTCTTTGAAAAACTCCTTGAATCCGGAACCTCAGAAAATTATTACACCTTTATCAGAGATGAGCTTACTGAGAAAATCAGGGAAAACCTTATTGAATCCGAAACAGGATCCCGCTGGGCGGATTCCGGCTGGAAGACTCTTCTTATGCTGGGGGTTACAGGGTGGCAGATGCCTTCAGGAAGGCGCTATACCATCAGCCCCGAGGGGGTTCTGAAAAAGCTGGAAACAGTAATGGAGAGAATGGATGTAAACACCGACGATACCCGCGAGTACCTGCTTGGGCTCCTATACGGGATAAATATGAGGTTCTACTCCGATGAGACCCTTGAGAATCTTCCTGTAGGGTTTCACCGTCTCCACGAGTTTGGGATGTTTACCTGGGATAACGGGGCCTACTGGTCCAGGTTCATACTGGGAAACCTTGCGGCTCTTCCTTCGGAGATAGCCCACGCCGCCGGGTACGCCGTTGACCCGGATCTTGAACTTATAGCGGAAGCGGAGATACAGGACAGGCTCGGGGCGGTTAGTATAAGAAGGATGCCTTCTCTCCTGGCCTTTGAGAACGCTTCAGAGTACCTGATCCAGGCATCAGCCCATGCCAGGGAAGTCCTTAAGCTATGGCTGAGCGGGACCCTGCCGGACGAGGGGGTGAAGGAAGTTGAAGATACCCTTCTGAAGATAGTGGATAGGGACCGTTACGGAGAGATAATCGGGTTGCGTGATAGCGGTCTTTCCGGGCTTAAGGGGCTTAATGAAGTTCTCACTCTTATGACCCCCTCGGAGATATATAATTTCGGGAAAATAATATCAAAGGGAAAGATAAGCCCCGCCGGAGCCGAGGAGGCTTTCAGAAAAGAGTTTCTCTCCCGGATCTCCGAGAAGGCGGCTGAAGAAATAGACCAGGCCTTCGGAATAATGGCCTTGTCCACAAAGGGGCTCAAGGGGGTAAGAGACGTTACCCTTGCTCCATATGAGAAATACGAGGAATCCCACGAAGTCGCGGAGCGGATAAGCCAGGATGTTTTCATAAAACTCATAGAAGCCCTGCGGGATGCCGAAGTTGATGTGAATATACTTCCTTATATAAACGTGAAAGCAATGGAGTGGGTGCTTACAACCACTGATCAGGTCCATGACCTTGACTGGCGGAGCGTAATACAGCAGCTTGAGAACCTGGATTCGGACCTGGTTAACCTATGGGTGAAGGAACTTGTTGAAGAGGGCATAGTAGTTGAGGACCCCGATATATCTTATGTGAAAAGAACGTTTGACGAAGTTCTTAATAAGGCCGCGGAAACCTCTCTCCTTGGGAGTCGCGCGGTCTGGGATGCTTTTATGGGGTTTCCCGCGGGAGACCTTGTGGCCGGTCTTTACAGCATTATAACGGCTGCGGGGGAAACTGATATTGATCCTTCGGAAGATATCCCGGGTCTTATAGCTAAAGCCGTTAAATTACTTGCTTCTTCCCGAAAAGGCGAAAGAAGGAGGATCACCGGGGCCAAGCACCTGGGAGAATCAATATACAGGGCGCTGATTATGCCTTTTGAATCCGCCGGGGAACTTACCGCCGGTATAAGACCCGGGCTGAGAAAACTCATTAACGTAAAAATAAGCGGGGATATTTTAGATAAGTACACTGAAAGCCTCTCCCTGCTGGAAAAAAGCGAATGGATAGACGAGATAGTGGATATAAGACCGACCGCCCGCGGGGTACGGGTAAAATACCTGAAAGACGGAAATATAAACACTGTGAAGTTTCACGTTACGGATGACCCGGCCTGGCTTCCCGGCGGGCCGGAGTGGGTCTCGTCAGTACATATGAACAGCCATATCATACTTCACAGGGATGTCCTGAAGTATCTTGAACCTGTCTTTATAGCCGCTATTATTGTTCATGAAATAGAGGAGATGAATATACTCAGCCGAGCTCCCCCCGTAAATAGGGAAGAGCTGGAGAAAAAGGCGAATTTGGCGGAAGACCGTTTCCTTAAAAATCACATAATACCCGGTACGGAAATACCCTATACCCATAAAGATATTGAAAAAATGATAAGCAACCTGTCCAGGTCGCGTTCCGTGGCCGTGGCGATTGACCGAGCTTCGGGGCTTATTGAAACTCAGGGATTATTAGACAGGGTGAAATGGGCGCTTTTCCGCGCCGCGGGCAGGTGGGAGTATTTCTCTAATTCAGAGCGGGTAAAGAATTTTTTCAACGCGGCGCTCCGGGAAATGGAACTTAAACATCCGCACCTTCAAATCACGAAAGATATACGCGCGGAGATCCTGCGACGGACTCTGAATACTCTGGGGCTGGAGAAGGTTCGCGGCCCGCCTCTTAAATCCCTCTTTACGGAACTTGTCCTTGAAAACGACGAGGCCGCTATAAAACGCATTGAAGATTACGCTTTTATATACCCGGAGCTTGATAATCTGAGCCTGACACAGCAATTTGCCACCCTGCTTTTTCCTTTTCTTCCGGACTACGAGAATTTTGATCCCGCCCGTATCGCATACCTTCTCCGTGATGCGCAAAAAGAATTATCTGAAGGGATTCGCCTGATTTCGGCGATACCTGCCTCCGAAAGGAATTTCGCGAACAGCATACAGGCGCTGGATGCTGTTTTGAGCGCTTATGAGGATGCCGCATATATAGGGGAGATGCTTGGGGGGCTTTCACCGCACAGGGAAATCCGCCTCGCTGCCAAAGGTGAATACTTACTTCCCCGAAGCCCGGCAGGCAGGTTAAAGGATACGGCTTTAGACGTTATGCGCCGTATTTCCGGGACATCATCAGAAGATATTGATACGGATGAGGCAGCAGCAGTAATAATAAGAGAATACCTGGCTAACAACCCTTCAGACGCGCTTGCGCCGGAATCCCGGCGTCTTCTGGAAAAACTTGAAAAAGAATACCTTGGCATTGACGAATCCCTTCCTGAAGAAAAAAGAAAGAGGATAAGTGAGATAAGTTCCGAGATAGAGGAGCTTGAAGGCGAATTTAGGAGAAGGCTCCTGGAGTGGGAGGATCCCGTTATCCTTGAGGAAGACCGCCTTGCCGGACTTAATGATGATTATATATCCGGTCTTGAGAGAGACAGTGAAGGCAGGTATCTTGTTGAGTCTGACGGGCCTGATTACAGGGATTTTATGCGCTACAGTGAAGACGAGGAGGCGCGGAGGGAGCTTTTGATTAAAGGCAA
>SLGR01000034.1 GCA_007136585.1 Candidatus Sumerlaeota bacterium
ACCTACAGGTGCAACCTGAGGTGCAGGATGTGCGGGCAGTGGGGGGATAAGGGGGTCACTAAAAAAAACGGTACCCTTACCGGGGATATGGGGTTTTCCGAGGCTGAAAAGGTCATAGAAGAGGTTTCGGGTTTCAGATCCGCCGTAACCCTCTTCGGGGGAGAACCTCTCATACACGGGAAGATAGACGATATCGTACGGCTTGTAAAGAGAAACAGGATGCACTGCCTTATGATAACAAACGGCTATCTCTTAAAAGAGCACGCTGCGGC
The DNA here is from genome assembly GCA_007136585.1 of Candidatus Sumerlaeota bacterium. Taxonomy (GTDB): domain Bacteria; phylum CG03; class SLGR01; order SLGR01; family SLGR01; genus SLGR01. The sequence continues at coordinate 273 of SLGR01000034.1, forward strand.
TCTTACGGAAGCGGGACTGGATGAACTCAATATATCCATAGACGGACCGGAAAAAACACATGACTCCATAAGAGGTCGGGAAGGGCTTTTCAGGAAGATAAAATCCGGGGTGCAGGAGGTAAATAAACTTAAAAAAGGGCGGAAACCTCTTATAAACCTCCAGACCACCATAACCTCGTATAACCTTGAATCTCTTTCGGATATGCCTGATACGGCCGCTGAGCTGGGGGCTGATTCACTTACTTATCATCACCTGATATTTCTTGATGAGTCCTGTATAGGCGCGACCCGCAGCGGGTTCCCGCCGCTGGGCGAGAACTCCTGGGAGGGGTTTGCCTTCGATCCGGGCATAGAACCGGAAGAACTCTGGGAAAAGTTAAAGCGAGCAAAAGAGAAAAGCCGCAGCGCGGGGGTTGATGTAAATATATACCCCAACTTTACCAGGGAAGAGATGATAAGGTACTATGCGGATCCCGCCTGGTTCCCGGAGTCATACAGCGGCAAGTGCAAATCCCCCTGGATATGCGCTTATATATTCCCTGATGGAGAGCTCAGGCCCTGCCTTAACTTCGGGTACAGTTTCGGCAACCTGGGTGAGAGTAGTTTTAAGGATACCTGGAACTCCCCGGAGGCCCTCAGGTTCAGGAATATGCTCTCAGGATGCGGCAGGTTCCCCGTATGCGGACGCTGCACGGAGATATTCAGGTATTGAAAGTACTTCATATAATAACAAGGCTTGACCCGGGGGGCTCAAGCGATATATGCGTTAGGGAAGCGGAGTTTCTCAGGGAGAAAGGCTGCAGCGTCTTTACCGCTTCCGGGGTAACGGAACATACCCCCGAGGGGGTAATACCTCTGAGGTTTCTTAAGAGGGAGATAAACCCCGTATGGGATACTTTGGCCGTAATTGAGATATTTCTGCTCTGCAGGAGGCTAAAACCGGATATACTGCATCTTCATACCTCAAAGGCCGGGATGGCCGGGAGGATCGCGGGGTCTCTGGCGGGGGTCGGGAGGATATTCTACCAGCCGCACGGGATAGTCTTTTACGGGTACTTCAACAGGTTTAAAAGCAGGCTTATACTTTACGCCGAAAGGCTCCTTGCAAGACTGGCGGAGAAAATAATAGTTCTTACACGGGAGGCCGGGCGGGAGTTCCTGGAGTACCGCGTAGGCAAAAGCAGGCAGTACGCCGTTCTTGAGAACGGGGTGGATCCGGAAATATTCAATGAAATTCCGCCCTGCGCCCGGATCTCGCTGCGGGAGAGTCTAGGTATTGAAGGTTCAGAATTTGTTTTCGGTATGGCGGGGAGACTGGTCCCTCTTAAGGGACACAGGTTTTTCCTTGAAGCTTTTGCCAGGCTCAGCGCGGAAGTTGACTCGCTTAGGGGTGTTATAATAGGTGACGGGCCTGAGATACCGGGGCTTCTTTCTCTTTCCGGAAGACTCGGGATTAAAGAGAAAGTGCTTTTTACGGGTTACAGGAAGGATATGGATAAGGCGGTTCACCTTATGGATCTGCTGGTACAGCCTTCCCTTGTAGAGGGTTTCGGGTTAACCCTGATAGAGGCCGGAGCTTCCGGGATACCCGCGATTGGTTTCAGTGTAGGGGGGATAAAGGATATAATAGATGACGGGGTTACCGGGATACTTGTTAAAAAAGAAGATACCGAAGGTCTTTACAGGGCGATGCGCTCCCTTTATTTCTCGCAGGAGAGGGTCAGGGAAATGGGGAGGAAGGCCCGGGAGAGGGTCTGCGGGCATTTTACCCTTGAGATGATGAGAGACCGGCTTTACGGGATATACGGGATAGGGGAGTGAACTTTCCCGCGGAGAATTGCAGTTGTTACATTTCCAGGGTAAATATTGTATTATTTAACCTCAGAGATAAAAAACTTTCCGTTTTAAGAAATTCCGGAAAGCAGCTAAATGTTTAAATATACTTCATATTTTAAAGAGAACATACTACAGAAACGTCCTTACGTAAAAAAGGATTGGTGTGAAAAAGTTGTGTCAGAACCGGTTTACACTGAAAGACAAGCGGACGGAAGGTACAGGTTCTGGGGTCCGGTAAAGGAATACGAAGGGCGTTTTATCAGAGTTGTGACTCTTGAGGACCGCAGGATCATACATAATGCATTTTTTGACCGGAGTTTTAAAGGAGGTAAAGAATAATGAGGCTTAATTACCATCAGGATACAGATTCGTTGTATATTCACCTGGTCGAGCATCCCGGTGTTGAGGCCCGGGAGGTGGCTCCCGGGATAACAATTGATTTTGACAGAGAGGGAAAACCAGTCGGGATAGATATTGAGCATGCGAAGAGTATCCTTGATATGAATAAACTTGATATAGAGTCGTTTCCCATAGGAAAAATAAGTTCGGCCTGAAACTTTGCTTAATAGCAGGCCGGTCTTAAAAAGTTCGGTTCCCCTAAAATTAAACTCGGCCGGAGGGGGTCTTCAGGGGTCCGGGCTGTGAGGGCTGCCATACACCAGCCCCAGTACCTTCCCTGGCTGGGGTTCCTGGATAAGATAAACTCCTGCGATATTTTCGTTATACTGGACGATGTTCAGTACAAGAAGAGGGAGTTTCAGAACCGGAACAGGATCCGGACTCCGGAGGGGGCGATCTGGGTTACTGTCCCGGTCCTTACAAAGGGCAGGTATTACCAGAAGATAAACGAGGTGATTATAGATAACAGCTCCGCGTGGGGGCAGGAGCATATCAGGTCAATAGAAAGCAGCTACCGGGGGAGCAGGTACTTTGATAAGTATTTCCCCCCTCTTTGCGGTATACTTTCCAAGAAGCACGAAGAGCTCTGCGGGCTCAATATTGAAATAATCAGGTTTCTTATGGATGCCTTCGGGATTAAAACTCCTCTTGTAATCAGTTCCTCCCTCGGAGTTGAGAGCTCAAAAACCCGGCGCCTTATTGATATCTGCCGGCTCGTCGGCGCGGACGAGTATCTTAGCGGCGCGGGAGGCCGGGATTATATGGAAGAGGATTTATTCGATGAGGCCGGTATAAGGCTTTCCTACCAGGAGTTCATACACCCTGAGTATGAACAGAAGTTTGAGGGGTTTGTATCTCATCTTTCTTCCGTGGATTATCTTTTTAACCGCGGCGGAACATTTCCCGAAGCGTCAGAGCAGGGCGGGGGTTGACAGGGATGAGGCGTTTTATGTTAACATCTCTTAAACGGAGACTCTTTCTCTTACGGGAAAAAGGGATGTCCTCGCGGGAGGTTATATGAAACTTAAATTAATTCACATATTCACATCCGTCCCTCTTTTAATGGCGGCTGAGACGGACGAGTTCCAGTCGAAGCGTCTTGAGATGGTGGAGACCCAGATCATAGAAAGGGGTATAAGCTGCGAGGCTACCATAGAAGCAATGTCTGAGGTGCCGCGTCACAGGTTTGTTTCCGGGAGGCAGGTCCGGGCCGCCTACCAGGACCGGCCGCTTCCCATCGGGCACGGACAGACCATATCCCAGCCCTATATAGTCGCTCTTATGACCGAGCTCATCCGTCCTTCATCGGATGATACGGTCCTTGAGATAGGTACGGGTTCGGGGTACCAGGCCGCCGTTCTTTCCCCTATAACACGCGAGGTCTATACCGTGGAGATCATAGATGAACTTGCCCGTACCGCATCCGGGGTGCTGGAGGAAGTGGGGTATGATAACGTTAAGGTAAAGAGCGGAGACGGGTACTACGGCTGGGAGGAGCACGCTCCCTTTGACGCCATAGTCGTAACCGCCGCAGCGCCCTATATACCCCCGCCGCTCCTTGAGCAGCTCAAGCCGGGAGGAAGGATGGTCATACCCGTGGGGGGTGTATTTCAGACACAGCGCCTTATGCTCGTGACCAGGGACGAGGAGGGCGAAGTTCAGAGCCGGAATATACTTCCTGTCCGGTTTGTCCCTTTTACCAGGAAAGAATAGCCCCTCTTTTCAGCCCTGATGTCTTCCTGGATACTGACTCTCTTTACGGCTTCCGCCGCCCTGCTCTTATACGAGATCCTTCTTATGAGGATACTTGCGATAGAGAGCTGGAGCCATTTCGCCTATATGGTGGTAAGCCTCTCAATGCTGGGGCTGGGGTTCAGCGGGGTTATGCTCGGGCTCTTTCCGGGGTTCTTCCGCAGGAACAGAAACAGGGTTATACTCTGGGGCGGGTTTATATTCTCGGCCCTTCTTCCGGCCGCGTTTTATATTAACAGGCGCCTGCCTCTTAATTACCTTTACCTTGTCTGGGATCCCAGGCAGTTTCTCTGGCTCACCCTGAGCTACTTCCTGTACGGGTTGCCTTTTCTTGCGCTTTCTCTTGTGCTTGCGGTATTTTTTCTTGAGCTTCCGGGAACTCCGGGGAAGGTTTACGCGGTAAACCTGCTCGGAAGCGGGGCGGGTATAGCAGCCGGGATAGGTGTAATGCGGTTTATCCCCCCTGAGAT
>SLGR01000003.1 GCA_007136585.1 Candidatus Sumerlaeota bacterium
GAATAAAATAAAAAAGTAAAACAGGCGGCTTTTTTGCTCCCCACAGGGGAGCTTTTTATATGAATAAAATATCTTCAAAACCCGGAAACAGAGAACTTGATGACAGGGTCCTGATAGTTGACGATGATAAGGTGGCCCTTTTTTACCTGAGCGATATAGTTGAGGGTATGGGGCTCAGGCCTCTTAAATCTGCCCGGGCCGGGGATGCTCTGGAAGTTTTCCGGAAATACACTCCGCCCGTGGTTCTTCTTGATTACAAGCTTCCGGATATGACTGGTGAAGAGGTCCTCCGGAAGATAAAATCCCTCTCTCCCGCCTCTCAGGTAATAATAATCACCGGGTTCGGCAAATACGATTTAGCGGTAAAGCTTATAAACGGGGGAGCCTCTGATTACCTTAAGAAACCTTTCGACGAAGAGGTGCTGGTAGAGTCTATAAAAAGAGCCCGAGATACCTACCGTCAGATACACTCAGGGATAACCCCACTTTCAATAATGGTCGCAGATGAGGAGGATGATGTGGCAGCCGCCATAGAGAAGGCAAGACCGGATCCGGCCTGGAGCGTATTTCACGTGCGCAGGCGTGAAGAGGCGGAAAGGCTGCTGGGCAAGGTTCCTGTTGACATTATAATTGCGAGCGCGGATTTCTGCGGCCCGGGGCACGGGATTGAATGCCTTAAGGAGATAAAGAAAATGCCTCTCACCTGCGAGGTTATAATAGCCGCAAGGAAGGGGACGGAGGGGACAGCTATGGAGGCGCTCAGGAACGGGGCCGCAAATTATATCAGGGTGCCGGAGGATCTCGGATCGGTTACAGGGATTATTGAAAAGTTGAGTAACTCCCTTAACCTTAAAAGGATTTTCAGGCTGAAGACGCGGGAACTGAGAGACGCGCAGGCGATAACGGCAAGGATAAATGATTTTCGCAAGATAGAACTTTCTCTTTTTTCAGGAAATTCAAAAATTTCCTCATCTTTTGCTTTAAGGTTTCTTGATAATATTCCAGTGGGAATAGCTGTTATGGATTCAGATCTCAGGGTTATTTACTCCAACAGGTTCCTGAGAAAGAACTGCCCGGAACCCCCGGAAAAACTGGGCCCGGAGATTATTTCTGCCATAAAGGGCGCGGGTATAGATGACGTTACTCTTGAGGTGATAAAGGAGGAGGCCCGGAAGCTCCTTAATCCGGAGGAGGATATAGAGACCGTTACCATCGGAAAAAAAGAATACCTTACGCTCACAAACCTTAAACTGATCGATTCCTCCGGACCCCGCGAGACTCTTCTTCTTATACACCGTTGCGGCTGAAAAATTCTCCGATAAACAGGGGTAGAGCGTTTTATTGACAAACCCCCTTTATTTTGTTATAAATCACCACTATGCAGATATTTTTGACAGCGATACAGGTTGGTTCGGCGGTCCTGCTTATACTTATAATTCTTATGCAGCAGGGAAGCGGCGGAGGGCTCTCCGGGATGTTCGGCGGCGGGAGCGGTATGGATGATATGCTCTCAACCCCCAGCGGGGATGTCTTTTTCAGGAAAGCCACGATAACCCTTGCGGCTGTTTTTCTGCTTACTTCCCTGCTTCTTGCGGTACGCACGTCACGTATAGCTGAACGGAGTCTGCTTGAACGCAGATCTGAGCCTATACCGCTTCCCTTTGCGGAAGATCCGGGGGAGGATGCGGAGTACGAAGGTTTTGATATCCTGGAAGATTTCGAGGATATAGAAGAATAGAAATTAATCTGGATACGGTTTACTGAAGGTTTATTTGCCGAGGTGGCGGAACTGGCAGACGCGTACGGTTAAGGACCGTATGGGTAACCCCCGTGCGGGTTCAAATCCCGCCCTCGGCACCATTTTACCGGGACGGGCGCGGTACCCAAGTGGCTTAAGGGATCGGTTTGCAAAACCGCCATGCGCCGGTTCGAATCCGGCCCGCGCCTCCAGATTTTTTAGGGCGGTTAGCTCAGCTGGTTAGAGTACTTGCTCGACACGCAAGGGGTCACTGGTTCGAATCCAGTACCGCCCACCATCTTTAAACAGTTTTTAAAATGCGCCTGTCGTCTTTTCCAGGGTGTTCCGGTAAGAGTGTACAGTGAGAGCGCATCCCCGGTCTATGTAAGGTGTAAATGATCCGTTTAAAATTTTATCATGAAAAAAAATATTGAAGCGCTCAGGCATTCCGCTTCCCATATAATGGCCCAGGCGGTTATGCGCCTTTACCCGGGCACGAAACTCGGGATAGGGCCTGCTATTGAGGACGGGTTTTATTATGATTTTGAGTTTCCGGGAAGTTTCTCCGAAGATGATCTTGAGAAAATAACCGCTGAGATGAAAAATATCATAAAAGAGGGGCAGCCTTTTGAGAGGCAGGTTGTCTCTAAGGAGGAAGCTGGCCGGATTTTCAGCGACCAGCCTTATAAAAAAGAGCTTCTGGATGAGATTCCGGAGGATGAGGATGTGAGCCTTTACCGTAACTCCGAGTTCGTGGATCTCTGCCGAGGGCCGCACGTTGACAGCACCTCCCGGGTGAAACACTTCAGGCTTCTCAAGACCGCCGGGGCCTACTGGAAGGGGGAAGAGAAGAACCCGATGCTTACCAGGATATACGGTACGGTTTTTCCAACCGGAGGTGAGCTCGACGGGTACCTGAAAATGCAGGAGTTGGCCAGAGAGCGGGACCACAGGAAACTGGGAAGAGAACTTGACCTCTTCAGCCTTCATCCGGAAGAGGCGGGGCCCGGACTTGTATTCTGGCATCCCCGGGGTGCTGCCGTAAGGCGGGCTATAGAGGATTTCTGGCTTAACGAGCACCAGCGCAGCGGATACGAGCTTGTAAATATACCCCACGTGGCCAGGTCCCGCCTCTGGGAGACCTCGGGGCACCTTGAGTTCTACAAGGATCATATGTATCCCCTGATGGAGTTTGAACAGGGGGGCAGTTACGTGATCAAACCAATGAACTGCCCGGGGCATATACTGGTCTATAAAAACTCAATCCGTTCATACAGGGAGTTTCCCATAAGGTGGGCTGAACTGGGAACGGTTTACAGGTACGAGAAACCCGGGGTGCTGCATGGTCTGATGAGGGTCAGGGGTTTTACGCAGGATGATGCCCATATCTTCTGCCGTCCCGACCAGGTCAGGGAAGAGATCTCCCGGGTTCTCAGGTTCATCATCAGGATGCTTTCGGGTTTCGGGTTCAGGGAATACGGTGTTTTCCTGAGTACCCGCCCAGAAAAATTCGTGGGAACTCCGAAGGAATGGGACGAGGCCGAAGAGGCGCTTAAGGAAGGGCTTAAAGAGGTCTCTCTTGATTACGAGGTTGACCCCGGGGAAGGGGTGTTTTACGGGCCCAAAATAGACATAAAGATAAAAGATTCCCTGGGGCGTATGTGGCAGTGTTCCACTGTTCAGGTTGATTTTAATATACCCGGAAAGTTTGAGCTTGAGTACGTAAACGACAGGGGTGAGAAAGAGACCCCGGTTATGATTCACAGGGCCCTCCTTGGATCACTGGAGAGGTTTTTCGGGGTACTTATAGAACATTATGGAGGGAGATTCCCGCTCTGGCTTGCCCCTGTCCAGGCCGAACTGGTTCCGGTCTCCGAAAAGAACCTTGAGTACTGCCTGGGTATTAAAGAGACCCTGGAATCATCCGGTATCCGGGTTGGGGTGAGCGCCGGCAGCGACAAACTGGGGAAGAAGATATGGAGACTAAGGAAACTTAACGTTCCTTATATGGCCGTTGCGGGGGACCGCGAAGCGGAGGAAGGGGTGCTTTCTGTCAGGAAACTGGGCGGTGACCAGATGAAGTTCTCTCCGGAAGAGTTTCTTAAGCTTTTACAGGATGAGATCAGCCGGGGTAAAGGAGAGCCCTGAGTCTTTCTATATTGCGCTCTGCCGAGCGCCTTAGATCCATATCAGGGGTTGTATCGTAAAGTTCTTTCCAGAGACTGAGGGATTCCCCGTAAAATCCATTCCGGGCATATATCTGAGCAAGCATTACCTTTATCACTTCTGGGGCGTCTTTCCTGTCAAGAAGTTCCTCAAGCGCGCTCTGGGCGCGGGGGAAGTTTTCGTCGTCAAGGTAGACCAGAACCGTCTTCAGGGTATATAATTTCCAGAGAAGCTCATCAATATAATCCCCGCTCCCTGTTATAAGCGGGTGTCTCCTTGTGACCTCGATCAGTTCCTTACGGCCTACTTCCCGCCGGGTTTCCTCAAGGGTGCGTATGCCTTCGTCAATAAGCTCAAGCGCCTCGTCGTACCTTTTCAGGTTCCATCCCAGCGTAACGGGTCCCGTAAGGTAGGCTTCGATAAAGAGCGGATCTATCCTTATCACCTGCTGCCAGTAGTATTTAAGCTGAGGATAGAGGAGCGAGAACCCTTCCGCAGGTCGCCGCTGAAACTCCGGGGGTACCTCTTCAGGATCCCTGTCCCCGTAATACTGTAGGGCCTGCATCCAGACCACAGCTGCGCCCAGGCGTCTCATTCCCAGCGCGGATGCCCAGAAAGCCGCCGGAGTGCTCAGGGGAAACCTGCTTGAAAGAAGCGGCGGATATATCATTGCCGGAGAAGTCCTGGAGAGGCAGAGAAATGACCCGGCGCAGCAGAGGGCCGCCATTATGAGTTTCACAGCTCTTTTCTCTCAAAGACCGCCGCCGCCAGGAGAAAAACCGCCAGCGCGTAGAATAGGGCATACCCCGCGTTCCAGA
>SLGR01000242.1 GCA_007136585.1 Candidatus Sumerlaeota bacterium
CGGCGGGCTGATTGGGAACGCAGATAACACGGACGTCTCAAACGTTCATGTCTCAGGCAGTGTCATTGGTGGTGACGGACCAGTTGGAGGCCTGGTAGGAAAGGCTTCCGGAGGAAGTGAGATCACCGGCTCATTTGCAACGGGTGAGGTTACAGGGGAAGACAAAGTAGGGGGCCTCTGCGGTCACGCGTTTTCGGCAACAATATCAGATTCTTATGCCTCAGGAGATGTTGAAGGAGTGGAGCAGGTAGGGGGGCTTGTCGGGTGTGCGTTTGAAAGCACAATTACAAACTGTTACGCAACTGGCGCTGTCACTGGCGAGAGGGATGTCGGAGGTCTGGTCGGGGACGCAGATGGCAACACAATCACGAACTCATTCTCGGTAGGAAGAGTCACTGGAGACCTTACTACAGGCGGTTTCGTCGGTTATGAGGAGGATAATATTGGAACTAATAACTTTTGGGATGTGGAGACCTCCTCCCAAACCGAAAGCGACTTCGGCGAAGGAAAAACCACAGCGGAGTTACAGCGCATATTCACGTTCGGCCCATGGGATATCACAGATGTCGGATCGGGCGAGACTGATGATTCAGAGGCCTGGAATATCGTTGACAGGCATACCTACCCGTTTCTGAGCTGGCAGGATAACCCTATTCCCGCGGCATATACACAGGGAACAGGGGAAGAAGGAGATCCGTATTTCATCACAACACTCTATCAGCTCCAGGCGATGGACTATGAAAGGGACGCCTATTACAAGCTGGGGAACGATATAGATGCGTCTGCCACAAGAGACTGGGTTGACGAAGAAGGGTTTGGCGGATTCTTGCCGGTAGGGTATACTATAGCAGAAGATGGTCCCACATTTCCCTTTTCCGGAAGTTTAAACGGCAACGGATATGTAATCACCGGTCTCTTTATGAACTGGGAAGATGTGGAAGATATTATAGGAGGAGGTCTGTTCGGATCTGCTGACGGAGCGGAAGTAAAGTACGTTGGATTGGAAGAGGCAGATATTACTATTTCTCATTTTTGCATGGACAGTGCCGGCGGGTTAATTGGTTCTGCTTCACATTGTAATATTGAGCAGTGTTATTCAGTCGCGGTTGTTTCTGGAGAAACTTCCGGCGGACTAGCCGGGTCTATCGCATCTTCTACTGTGACACACTCTTATAGTTCGGGGACAGTCAGCGGTGAGAACAGAGCGGGAGGACTTATAGGGCAAAATTACCAGGGGATTTTCAGGTATTCATACTCTGTGGCTATAGTAACCGGAACCAACCATGTAGGAGGGCTAGTCGGAAAGGTCGGGGATGACGGAGGCGATTACGAAGATACCGCCAACTTCTGGGATACCGAAACCTCTTTGCAGGTTGAGAGCGCAATGGGTTCGGGGAAGACCACAAAACAGATGATGAGCAGTGCCGCTTTCTCCGATTGGGATTTAGTATCGGTTGAACCCGGCGAAAACGATACCGGAAGTATCTGGAACATAGTTGACGAGCTATCTTATCCTTTCCTTAGCTGGGGAGTAAACCCGGTCGTAGTTCCTCCTGAGGTCTTATCACTGGAACTTGAGGCCTTAGATACAAGGGTTATTCTCACGGCCTCGGCAACTGATCATTATAACCCTCTTCACGAAAAAGCATATCAGTTCAGGGTGAGCAGCTCATCTGCCGAGTTCTGTACTGTTGAGAAGACAGAATGGGTCTCTTCCCCGGTATATGCCTGGCAGGACCTCTCAAGAGGCAGTACCTACTGGTTCAGCGTAAGGGCCCGGAATGATATAGAACTAATATCAGACTGGTATGAACCCCAGATAACCGTCACCCGATCGGAGAGGTATTACCACGAAGACGAAGACGAGGATATAATCATAACCGATGGGGAACAGGATTCGGTTGTAACCATAGCCATCGGGAGCTTCTCCGATCCGGTGCGAGGTGAAACAGGCGACGCCGATCCGGACCGGACGGGTACGGCCGACGGGAAGCTGCCGGGGCTCAGGCATCTTGTCGAGCCGAGGGATTTCGTTCTGCTCAATGCGGCCGGGGACGTTATCACCGATTTCAGCGGCGTTCCCGCCGGAGGAATAACCATACAGTTCAGTTATCCTTCGGGGTTGACCCGTTCGGACCTGAATAACCTGAATATAATCAGATTAAGCGATGACGACGAATGGGTGCCGATAGAGGATTATGATATAGATGAGTCCGCAATGAAGATAACCGCCCGTCTCTCGAGTCTCTCGGTATACGGGCTGGCGGTCTTTCCCTATTCTACTCTAAGCAGCGTCTTTGTTTATCCCAACCCCTACAAGCCCGGGGATCTTCTCCACGGCGGGGCTGAAGGCAGCTCCGGGGTAATTATAGGAGGGCTGCCGGAGTCGGCGGATATAAGGATATTCAGTATAGCCGGGGAGCTTGTTGAAGAGATATCTCACAGGGGCGGTACAAGTTTCCGGTGGGAGAAGGCAGGAGATGTCGCTTCGGGAGTGTATATAATGGTGGTGGAATCCGGCGGGGATACCGAGACGGTGAAGTTTGCGGTGGTAAAATAAGGCGGTGAAGAGAATGAAAAAGAAGATATTTGCGGTACTTATAGCGGTTTTCCTTGTATCGGGGGCCTGCCTCAAGGCGGACCCGGGTGATAACGCGGCGGCTTTCCTTAGAATAGGAGTGGGGGCCGGCCCCTCGGCAATGGCCGAGGCCTACGCCGGGGTATGCGGGGATATACTCTCGCATTACTATAACCCCGCGGGCCTTGCCTCCCTGGATGGGTATAACTTCTCGTTATCCCACGCCCTCTGGTTTGAGGATATAAGCTACTCCAACTTTGTTGCGGGTATGCCTCTTCTGGACGGGTACGCGGCTCTCGGAGTAAGCGGCCTCTTTTCGGGGGAGATAGATAAATATAACTGGCAGGGTGACGATATGGACGATACCTACAGCCCCAGCGATATAGCCGTAAGCGGCTCCTACTCCAGGGTTATAACAACCGGGGTATCGGCCGGCGCGGCCCTTAAGTTCATCACCTCCGAGATAGACGGGGACAGGGCAAGCGCCGTGGCCCTTGATATAGGAGCTATGAAGAGACTGGGTGAGATAAACCTCGGGTTATCCCTGCAGAACCTTGGGACCGAGATGAAGTTCAGGGACGAGGGAGACCCTCTTCCGTTTATAGCGCGTCTCGGGGCCTCGTACCCGTTTGATCTTTCTGTATTTAATATGCTTGCCGTAGCGGAGACGAACTTCTCAACGGAAGTCCCGTTTAAGTTCAACGCGGGTGTAAAGGCCGATTACCCGGCGGGAGAGTTTCTTCTCTCGCTGCGCCTGGGGGTTAAATCCTACGCGGAGGGGCTTGACGCTCTGAGCCACCTTACTACGGGGTTCGGTGTGGAGTACTCTGATATAGTCTTTGATTACGGTTTTGCCTCATTTGAGGACCTGGGGCTGACTCACAGGGTCTCGCTGGGGTACCGCCTGAACTAGACCTCTCAATATAATAACGTTTGTGTCAGGGTGTTTAAAACCTGATAAACAAGCGACAATTCCTTAAGTTTATAGCCGGTTTTTACGTAATTTGCATTTATACCGGCAGTATTATAAAATAACCGCGATTATGAGGAAAAAAGATGAGTTTGTAATAGGAGTGGATGAGGCCGGTATGGGGCCCGTTTTCGGGCCTCTTGTTGTAAGCGGCGCCGCTGTGCTCCGTAAAGACATAGGGGCCCTTTCCAAAATAGGGGTCAAGGACTCCAAAAAATTCGGGAGCGGCCTGGCCGCTCACAGGAGGAGGAAAACCGTACTTGCTGATGCTGCCGGAGTCGTTATAAACAGGAAGGTCGTGGCGATAAATCCTGAGCAGATAAAATCCGGAAACCTTTATGACCTTCATATAAGGGCGGTAAGGAGCATACTCCGAAGCCTCAACTGGCGGGGCGCCTCAACTGTTTATATTGAACAGGTCGGAGGGATGGCAAGGGAAGGGTTTCTCCAGAAACTCGGGTTCTGGCACCGCGGGTTTGTCTATGAGAAAAAAGCCGATGTGAATTACCCCGCGGTCTCGCTTGCGTCCATCTCGGCAAAGATAGAGAGAGATATACGGGTGGGGAACCTGTGCCGGAGTCTCGGGGAGGATTTTGTTTCAGGGTACGCAAATAAGACCACCGAGGAGTTTTTCAGGCGGTATTTCAGCAAGCACGGGAGACTCCCGCCCGGAACAAGAACAAGTTATGAGTGGGGCCCCATAACCGAAATGAGAGAAGGGCGCTGAAAAAGAATGAACGCACCTGTTTTTTCCGGCCTGGCCCTGGATATACTTGAGAAACGATACCTTTCTTCCGGAGAGACCCCGGAGGATATGTTCGGGAGAGTAGCCTCCTGGGTAGCGCAGGCCGAGGGTGATGAAAGGTCAAGATGGGAGAAGGAGTTTTTCTCTCTTATGAGAAACCTTGATTTCCTCCCAAACTCCCCCTGCCTGATGAACGCCGGGACCTCCAGACCCCAGCTGGCGGCCTGTTTTGTCTTTCCCGTTGAAGACAGTATGGACTCTATCTTCGATACGCTGAAAAACGCTGCTCTTACCCATAAGTACGGTGGAGGAACGGGTTTCTCCTTCTCCCGGCTCAGGCCCCGCGGCTCCGGGGTGGGGGTGACCGGAGGAAGGACCTCGGGGCCGGTCCCGTTTATTGAGGTTTA
>SLGR01000050.1 GCA_007136585.1 Candidatus Sumerlaeota bacterium
CCCCAGTCTCTGTAATGCTTCAGCCGGCTAAACCAGGAACCCGATACGGAAAACCCGGCCTTTAACGCTATTCCGAGAGCCGAGACCGCAAAAAGAAAGAGCGGTGTAAGAAGCGGGGCCGAAGGGCCCGTGACGCTACTTCCGGATGATATGAGCGCAAACCCCGGAAAAGATGACCCCTCCCGGGACTCTTCACCGGTATCCTGCTCCTGAGAGGAGCCGGCAAGAGCCCGGTTTATGTTCATCTGAGAAGCTGCCGGATAGGATAGAGCCTCGCTGAAGACCTCGTAAATCCCGGAAACTTGTACTCTTGCGGGAAAAAATACAAAGAGAGTGGCGCTTACAGTAATAAGTGCCAGAAGTAAAGACATATAATTATTATTTTTTAAAGTTAATCTCATTTTTGCCTTAATATCGCATTTCAGCTCTTTTGCTTCAGTACCAGATTACCGTTTCCGTATGAAATGCGGGCAAAAAAAATGGGGGGTAATAGCAGAGTTATGTAAAACGGGTTGTCTGGGAACGGGGGTTTTTGTGAAATAACCGTAAAATACCCCTCTTCAGCGCTTTTAAAGCTCTCAAGCAGGGTATTTTATTATATTTTTAATACCTTATAAGGCAGCTTCCGCTACCGGTATTTTCCGAGTTTCCTCCGGCCGGGGCGCCAGGCGCCCCGGCTCTGTGCCCGGTGTTTACTTCGCGTAAAGTATGTGCTCGTAGTTCCTGAGGTTATAGGTTCCCAGCAGAGCCTTAGAGGTTCCGGGTCTCCTATCAAAGAGACTCCGGATACGCTCATACCATTCGGCGGTTGAAGAGCTTCTCCTCATAAATACCGTCTCGGTCAGATCGTCCCACCGCCTTGACGAGGCGTATACCTCCGCTGTTATCCTGAAACCCGCTAAAGGAAGTTCTATTATAGCTGTCCCCAGACCCATAACGGCGTCCAGAAGCTGTTCTATACCACGTCGAGCCTTTTCATGGTAAGATGCATCCGGCCTCACCGCTCCGGTAAGCATTACAGGCCTTACGTCGCGGGCCTGGCCCAGGTACTCCCTGTTAAGCTCCACCACCCTGTCTATAACCCTGCTGCGACGGTAGAGCGGAATCCTTGAGTACCCTTCACCGGAAAGTATACACTTAAGTTCCGATCTCAGGCGCCGTTCGCTCATCCACATATCTTCGGCATCAAGCATAAGGTCCGTAAAGAGAACCTCGTTAAAGAATATCGGAAGCGCCGCCAGGTCCACCGGTTCAAGATGTTTAAGATCGGAAGCGTACCCCTTTGCCAGGTCGTCAAGGTCGCCTGAGAGGGTTTTCATATTCCTGTCATGCGAGACCAGCACGCTTATTATATTACGGTATATTTCGTCGCTCTCCACGGACATTTTCAGCATTCCCAGTTTTGTATAGACTTCGGGATGCAGCTGAGGCGAATCCGTCTCTAAATCCCGTGAGGCAGCTATAAGGTCTTTCTCAACCAGACCACGCAAACTGCTATCAGAAAGAAGGGCCCGCTCCTCTTCCGAAAGACCCGAGAAAAGAACCCTCAGGTACCTTATTTCCGAACCAGTGAGCCCGCTTAATATTTCGTTTATTGACTCATCGGTATAAGCAAGTGTAGCCGGAGTAACGGGCAGGGCGTATTCTTCAAGCCGGCTTGCCTTTTTTAGAACTTCCTCTGTATCATACAGTAGAGTTTCCCGGGTTACAGGCAGCCCGGCCTTACGGAGTTCCTCGGCGCGGGCAAACAGTTCTGACGGACGGAGTTCTCTCATAGCTTCGGTAAGCACCACCTGAGTCACAGCATAAGTATTTACCATCTCAAGAACCCTTTCGTAAAACACCCCCCATCTTTCGGGATAGGTATCTTCCAGAGTTCTCATCTCTTCCATAAGCGCCTGAACAGCAAACTGATCCAGTTCTAATCCCATCATCTCTTCCTGAACCGACTGCATTGTCCCGACAAGCTCTTTTATATCCGCAGCCAGCTCAGCTCCGGCGGGTTCTTCTTCAGCCGCAGGCAGTACCTCCTGTTCTGAAACTTTATGTTTATCAGGAAAAAGCAGACTGTCGTTAAATTCCATTAAGTCTCTTAAGAGAGCAAGGGCCGTATTGCTCCATACGGAAATAAATAAAAATACCGCGGCTGTCGGAGAGGATGATATTAGTAATGCCCCAAGTATACCTGAGGCTACTCCCGCGCCCAGGCTGGCCCGCGATGCGTGCCGGCCCGCGATCAAGTGAATCAGGGAAGAAACTGTCAGAACAGCTGCCAACGCCGCGTAAGTCAGGGGGTTTAAGAGGGATATCACCCCGTAAATCCCGGCAGCAAAAGTTCCAAGCAGCCCGAAAAATGCGGCTACGGACAGCATATTAACATCAATCATCTGCCTTTCTAACTCATCAATCCTTTCCGTTTCAGGATATAAAGCGCTTTGAAGGCCTTCAATCTTTTTATCAATATTCCAATTGTACTTGGTCAGGGCAAGAGCCGCATTAGTGGCAGCGGCTATAAATAAAAACCCCGCTGCCGCCGGAACCGATGAGAGAGAGAGGAATCCGAGAAGCCCTGCCCCTATACTTGCGGATAAACTCAATTTCAACCCTGACTCTCCCGCCGCTTCATGCGCGTAAATAGAGCCTGTAACTATAAGAGGAACCGCCACATAAGTTAAAGGATTTAATGCTGATATCAGACCGGATAGCCCCGCAAACAAGGCCGCAATCATTCCTGCAAACACACCGGCTTCAGCAATAAAATACCCGACATCCATCGGATATTCCCTGATAGGCCTCAGCGCCTTATTTACAACCCCTCTTAAGGTAACGCGTTCAGCTCTGGAAATTTCCTGCGCCCCGGGTTTGGCGGTATAAGCCTCATCCGGCAGATGTCTTACGAACCTGTTTAGCCCCAGAGTAATATTTGCTGCCGCGGATGCAAATAATACTGCTGCCAGATCGGGAGAAAATATTGCTGTCAAAGTTCCGAAAACGGCAGAGAGCATACCCGCAGCCAGGCTGAAATCCGAACCGCTCCTTAGAACCTCAAGGCGGCGGTCTTCGGGGACCCTGCTGAAATCCACATTGGCCCTGAGGGAAGCAACACCCATAAGCCCCAGAATATTGCGGAATGAGACTCCGCCCTCAAGGTAAGTAAGCGGAGCGCGGGGCTCTACATCCCTGACTGCCGGAGGAGCAATCCTCCGGGCTGTAAAGATATGGGCGGCTTCGTGGAGAAAAACCGAACCCGGGACCAGAACCAGCATCGCGGCGATAGCAATGGGACCGGAGACGAGGCCCATAAACCCAAGCACACCCAGTACCGCGGCAGCAGCAGCAGGAACGGCCCCGTACCGGATAACGTTATAGCCGTATCCCGCGGAAGTATCTTCCCTGCGCCTCTCCAGCACTTTCTCTATGCGATCCGCCTTGACTGCGCCCCTCTCAAGCTGCCTTCCTGACTCGCTGTACCGCGGATCTTCACTATTAATACGGGAGAAAAGTTCCCTTGCCTCTTCCAGTTTTATCCGGGCTGAAGAAAAATCTCCCCTCAGGAATATAGCCAGTTCGGCCTCCGTGAGAAGACGGCTTATGGCCTCGGGGTCAATTACCTTTCCGAACTCTTTCTCAAGTTCCGCTTCCCTGGCAGTTTCCAGGGCTCTTTCCTCAAGCTGAGCCTGCCGGCCCCGAATATCCTTAAGTATTTTCTCTATACGATCATCTTCCAACTCGTAGCGAAGATCTCCCGCTTCCAGGTTATCGCTTGCAAGCTTAGCCAGGACCCGGGCCCGTTCAAGGATTTCACGCCCCTTCTGAAGGCTCTCCGGGGTTCCTGAGGCTATGAGAGCAGGCAGATGCCGGGCTATCCCGTCTTCAACAACCTTAAGGTCTACCTTCTCACCGAATGATGAGGCGAACTCTTCCGCCTCACTAAGCTCAATACCTTTCATAAGAAGCATCGTACCGTAATACTCCGCCGCATTTCTAAACCCGGTTAATTTCTCCTGATCCTCCAGATAAACCCCGGGGGTCTCATCAATAATGGAAAGCGCTTCTTCCACCCTCTGCATCCTGAGACGCGCGGGGTCAAGGGTTTCGGAGGCAAGGGCGGCGGGCAGGTTTGAGAGTTCGTATTCAAGAGTTTCCAGGGTCTGGCGCGTAAGGTTATCCCGGAGTTCGGAGGCCATCTCTTTTAACCCCTCTAACCTTTCGTAATCCTCCGCGTATCTCTTCGGATTTTTATCAATAATACTTAAAGATTCCTCCACTTCTTTCAGCCGACTGTGAGCGGAACCCAGCTCCCCGGACTCAAAAACCTCCTTAATCAGCAGTATCTCTTTCTCAACTTCCCCTAAATCCGGCATCCTTACCCTGGCCTGTAAAAACATCATAAGAGCCGCAAAAAGGTTATTGGCCGCATGAAGAATTATAGGGGTAAGTATGGAGCCGGTAAAGAGGAACGCACCGGCGTAAAAAAGCCCCATAAGCCCCGTAGCTGCCCGTACCCTTGTATCCCTGCCGTGAACCAGCCCGAAGAGATAGGAACTTCCGGCCGCTGAGACCGCCGCCGCGGCCCAGGGCCCGATGACGGGCGTAAGAAGTATCATAGGAAGATAGAACAGGGCCCCGCGGAAGATAAGTTCTTCCCATACCGAGGTGGCTGTAATTGCAAAAGAAGTAAGA
>SLGR01000008.1 GCA_007136585.1 Candidatus Sumerlaeota bacterium
ATCCTCTCAAGCCAACCTTCTTTTTCCAAAAACCTCAGGAAATCAGGGTTCCACATAGACCATATAACCGAAGTCCTGAACTTTTCCCTGGAGTTCTCGGTCTCAAGGATGTTTTCAAGGCTGAGCTTCCCCTCCGGAGTTGTAAACGCGGAGAGGACGTCCCCGTACCTTCTGAGGCGCGCATCCTCGGTAAACATAAACGAAAGAAGAGTTGGTATATCGGCAAAGGCCGAGGCCAAGTCTTTCTCTGAGGTTATCCTGATGAAATACTCGCTCTCCAGCACATACTCCGCCAGCCCCGGGTTCTCCGATATTAGCGAAGATATACCGGTAAAAGAGTCAGTGAGAGAATCTTTTTCCAGGATACGGAAAATATCAAGCCGGTAGGACCCGTCAGAAGCAAGGAACTCCTTAAGAATATCCCTGTAATCCTTCCTGACCCTTCCGCCGGTCTTTAAAACAGGCTCAAGAAGCGATAACCATACGGGAGAATTTGCCATCTTGAGAAGGTTAAGCGCTCCGGAGGAATTTTCAAGCACCCGTTCACTGAACTCCGAATATCGTTTTTCCGTCATCCAGGAGGCTATATCGGTTCTCTCCATATTGATAAACTTGAGAAGCGCCAGAAAAGAGAGTAACCGGGAATCGCGGGAGATAACCGAGTTAATATCCAGTCTCCCGGTATGCTCATCTGTAAAAACAGAGAATATTTTTTCATAGAGCGGGCTGAACTTTCCGTCTCTTCCGATAAGATTCGGTGATTCTGAGAGCCAGGAAAGAAGAGCGCTCAGGTTCATCGCGGCGCCCACCCTGAAATAAAGATGTTTCAGGGTCCCTTTAGTAAACATATCTTTCAGAAGCTCGGGAGATATCTCTGCAAGTTCCGCGAGAGCATCCGGGAGACTCTCAACGGCGCGCGACCATAACTGGTTGTTGCTGTCTATAAGGCTCTCAATCCCGTACCGCTTCACGGGCTGGTAAGCGGCGTACTCCCGGGCAAGTGAAATATCAACTGAGACCAACCCCGCCCGGGAGAGAAAATCCAGGGTGTTTCCCCGGGTTTTAATCACCTCCTGTATACTTAAAACCCCGTCCTTGAAAACGTATCCTTTAAATACCGGAAGCAGCTCCCGGGGAACCCTTCCGGAATCGTCTGTTATGTCCATAATATCATCAATAACAAGGGTAAAGTTTTCAGCAGCATGCGGAGAGGAGAGCAGGACCTGGACAAGTCCTCTCTGGACGCTCAGGTTCGAAAAAGCGGGCATCAGTTCGTTAAAACGGTCAAATTCCTTATAAACTCCGCTAATATTAACCGGAACCTGCCTGAGATCATCCATCCCTGCCGGGGACCCGGTTTTAAAGGTATCAAGAGTGTTGTAAAACTTTGTGGCAAGGCTGGAAGAGTCTCTCATCTCCAGGGCTTCCGGAGAAGATGCTGTCTTCTCCGCTGCGGCAGGGTCTATGGAGTAAAGCCTTACCAGGGAGCAGAAGAGCCTTACCTTCTCTCTTGAGCCTGCAAGAGCAATAACGTCAATATCCCCCGAACCGTTTATCTCCTCAAAAAGACCGGAGGTAAATAAATACTTATCCCTGACCCTTCCGTTTTCATCAAGCACCTGACCGAGAGCGCCCGCAAGAAGCTGAAGGTTGCTGCTCCTGTACCCCTTTATGATTTCGGGGTAATCCTTCTCTTCGGCCTTGATAAGACCTTTGGATGAATCCATGTACCCGGAAAGAAGGTCTCTGAAGTCTTCCCTTAGAACGCCATTTTCAATACCCTCACTGAATATCCGCTCAACCTCCTCCTTGCGCGAGGGTTCTGATAAAGATTCCACGGATTCATCCAGTTTTCTTATAATGTCCTCTGATATAAAATACTCGGCGGCGTTTACGCTTCCTTTAGCCGTCTCTGTAAGAAGTACGAAAAACTCAGCCTCGGAGCTATCTGAGAATATCCTTTCAAGGTCAAGTTTTCCTTCCCTTACGAATTCTCCCAGAACCCCTTTATGTTTCTTGAGGCGCCCGTTCTTATCAATAACATCCATAAGCTCCCAGAGTACCCTGTAGAGATTTCCCATAAAGAGTTCATCCCCGAGGGCTTTTCTGAAAACCGGGTGCCCGGAAAGGTACCGGGCAACGCCTCTATCGGAAGAGTAGAAGTTTGCCAGGGCTGAAAACCCCTGAACCATAGTATCGTTTTCGGTAATCCCGTCAATATCCAAGACCCCGTTGGAATCCGTAAAATGAGAAAAAACCTCCCGGGCGCCGGGTTTTACCTTTAACTCACCGTCCGCGACCTTAGAGATGTGAAAAGCAAGGGTATTTAAATTGGTAATACGCCCCATACCCGCAACAGAAGCAAGCATCTGCTCCATACCTTCGGGAGCTGATACCATATCTTCTATGAGTTTCCCGTATTTTTCCAGGGCGTAACGGGCGTACCCCTTATGATACTGCGCAAGTTTTCCGGCAAACGAAAGTTTCTCACTGAAAACATCCGGGGACCGGATTATATCTTCCCGGTTCTTATCAAAGTACCCTTCATCTGTAAGAAGACGTAGAAATTCCCTGCTGTAGAACCCGGCGGCAAGTTTTGCCGCAAGAAGGGGAACAGCCCCTTCAACTCCGAAAAGCTCTCCCGGAAGGATACGGTGGCTGCTGTCAAGAAGCCCCTCGAAGGCCTCCCGGTAGACGTCTTTTACGGTCTCGTCACGGTTAAGCGCGCCGTCAAAAAACTGGAAAAGCTTAAGCTTCTCCATATCCCCTAAACTTGTAAAATGCTCTTCACCCAGCACAATATTGTTAAGGTTCTCAATCAGGTGCTCCGCTATCCTTGGGAACCTGCCCGAAAGTTTTTGTAACGTGACTATGGATTCTTTCAACCTGCCGGCCTTTTCCTTAGCCGTCTCTAATGCGCCGGCATCCGCGCCTTCCGGTAGAAGAATCAGGGAAAGATCGAGGTTTTTAAGAATTTTTTCCGCAAAGGATTTATCGAAAGAGGCAAGAGAGTAAAAAAGCGTTTCTTCGGGTCCGGATTCTACCATTTTCTCAAGGTCAATAACCCCCTCTTCATCGGCAAAAGCAGAGAAAATATCCTCCCACTCGCCGGAGGGACTGAGGCGTCCTAAAGAGTCAAGTTCAAACTTCCCGTATGCGGAAACAAAAGCTATAAAGTTACGGGCCAGGGCATCCTCGTTCCAGATTTTAAAGAAGAGCCCCGTACTTACGAGAGATTCCGCCTTCTTTATATCTCCCCTTCCCGCCGCAAGCCCTATAAGGGCGTTAAAGGCCCTGGAACGGTTAAGGCTCCGGGCTATATCACGGGGCTGGAGCTTCTGACCCTCAAATATCTCCCGGGATATGAATGAGAACTCCTTTTTTATCCTTGAGTTACTGTCTACGATTGCTTTTACGGCAGGTAATATAAGAAGCTGATACCTCTCCTCAGTTTCCGCCTCCGAGACAAGCTGCTCGTAACTGTACTCCCGGAAAAGGTCGTCCAAAGCGAAAAGTTTGCCGCCCTTTTCAAAGGCTTCCTGAGTCAGCTCCGAAACCTGTTTAAGCTCAAGGGCAGTCATTATCATAGTAACCGCGGCGAGCCTGACCGGTTCGTTATCCCAGAACCCCTCGGGGACCGGGATCTCGTTCATCAGCGCAACCTTAAAGAGCGCTATAAGTTCCAGAGGCTGGAAATTATGTCCGCTTACTTTCTCAACCGATTCAATAATCCGGACAACCTCTTCGGTCCCGGGTATAACGGAAACTTTCGGGTCCTTCTCCCTCTCTCTTACCCTGTTATTTATAAGTTTCTTTAACTCCTCTAAAACCCCGGCCATAGGTGTGCCGGCAGTCAGTGAGAGCTCCATATCTATCCTGGCAAGGATCTGTGCGGCTTTCTCTGTATCTTCTGCATCTTTTACTGATTCCAGGTCCCCCGGAGCAGGGACGTTATTACGGATTATCTCATCCTTGAGCTCAAAAAGCTCCAGATGCTCCGGGTGCTGTTCCGGAAGCAGGCTGTGAAAATCAGCATACGACTTGCCGGGGTTCTGCCGAAGCCACTCAAACTCCGCGGTCTCGTGGTCTATTAAAAGTTTAAGGAGCCGCTCCTGCTCGGGCGGGCTCCTTCCCCTTAAAACCTCCAGGACGGATTCGTGAAGTATCAGGGTCCTGAAACCGGTACGGGGGGTTTCCCTTACGGTCGCAAGCCCGTACCTGTTTTTTCCCTGAATAATATATTCAAGGTTCTGGGCGCTTACCTCCACACCGTAAGAGCTCTCTCCTCCAAGGTACCTGTACATATCCGCGTACCCTTTTTCATCAATCTCTTCAAAACTCAGTATCTCTTCCTTGCCGGCTCCCTCAAGGATATACCGGTACCTCTCAAAGACGGAAAGCGTCTCGTCCGCAAGAACCTTAATAAGAAGAGAGTTTGGTTCATAAAGGCGTATAAGAGACAGTGTTTCTGAAACAAGGCCCGCTATATCCTCGCCAAGGGCGCTAGGGGTATCCGGTCTCAGGGGTTCAGTCTCTGCCGGTTCGGAGAGGAGAATCTCAGTCTCCTCCGGCTCAAGACGGCGGAGCTCCGTCTCTGACTCTTCCGCAGCTTCATCCTCCGCAGCCTCTTCCACAGTGCGCCGCCGGCGGGAACTGAAGATTTCCGCCGCGCGCCTCACCA
>SLGR01000223.1 GCA_007136585.1 Candidatus Sumerlaeota bacterium
ATTGTTATAATCTCCCCGTGAAAGATTCCGGAACCAGGCGCAGGTTTCTTGTGGATTTTATGCTGGGAAGGCTATGCCGGTGGCTCCGGCTACTGGGAGAGGATGCGGCGTATTTTACCGGAAAAGAAAAATCCGGCATCCTCTACAGGTCATTAAAGGAGAGACGGGTGGTCCTTACCCGGGACAGGCACCTTGCCCCGAGAAAGGCCTACGGCCTTTACCTGGTATCTAGCTCTGATTTCCGGGAGCAGCTCAGGGATGTTCTGGATGAGTTCTCAATCAAATTAAGCCGGGATAAGATATTCACAAGGTGCGTTGAGTGCAACAGCCTTCTGGAAGAGGCGGATAAGAGTGAGGTTAAGGAGAGGGTTCCAGATTATGTGTATAATACCCATGAATCTTTTTCTCTCTGTCCCGAAAGCGGAAAGGTTTACTGGAGGGGAACCCACAGGGAGCTTATGGAAAAGGTACTCGCCTCAATAGGTCGCGGGATCGGGGATAAGTAACGAGAAATACAGGTATTTTACTTGAAAGACAGGGAAATAAGAAAAAAGTTCAGAGATTACTTTGAGTCACTTGAGCACCAGTGGCACGACTCTATATCTCTTCTGCCGGATGACCCGAGTATGCTCTTTACCACCGCCGGAATGGTTCAGTTCAAAAAGCATCTCCTGGGGGATCCGGGCAGAGTGAAGAGAGCGGCTTCGATCCAGAAATGCCTAAGGACCACCGATATTGACGAGGTGGGAAAGACCTCCCGGCATCTTACCTTCTTTGAGATGTACGGGAACTTCTCTTTCGGGGATTACTTTAAGAAAGAGGCGGTGAAATGGGGGTGGGATTTCCTATCGGAGCAGATAGGTCTCTCCCCCGAAAACCTGCACGCCACTGTCTATGAAGATGATGATGAGGCCTTTGGAATATGGAAAGAGCACCTTCCAGCGGAGCGGATCCACCGCCTTGGAGAAGAAGATAATTTCTGGAAAATGGGAGATACCGGACCCTGCGGACCCTGCTCGGAGGTTCTATACGACAGGGGTGAAGAGACCGGGTGCGGACGGGCGGAGTGCGCTCCCGGATGCGACTGCGACAGGTATATGGAGGTCTGGAACTTCGTCTTTACCCAGTTTGACAGGCAGAGTGACGGTACGCTCAAAGAACTTCCTAAGAAAAACATAGATACCGGAATGGGGCTTGAGAGGCTTAACCAGGTTGTAAACGGCCTGGATAGCGTATATGAGACCGAGACCCTGAGCCCGCTTATGGATAAAGCGCGGCGTGAGGCGGATAATTTCAACCTGAGTTCTGCGCGTATACTCTCCGACCACGCCCGCGCGGCGGCTTTCCTTATATGCGACGGGGTATCCCCGACAAACGAAGGCAGGGGATATGTCCTGCGCCGGCTTATAAGAAGAGCGGTAAAAGAAGGCAGGAAACTGGGGGGTGATTTTGCCCTCTGGGAGTACGCATCTCTTGCGGTGGATATATTCGCGGAATACTACCCCGAGATACTTGAGAGGGCCCGGCATATCGCAATGGTCATAAAGAGCGAGGAGGAATCGTTCCTGGGGGCCCTTGCCGCGGCTGAAAGGATACTTGAGGGGTACGTGGAAGAGATGAAAAACTCCGGCGACGAAACACTGGATGCGGAGAAGGTATTCAAGCTTTACGATACCCACGGGATGCCGGCGGATATAACCGCTTCTATCCTTGAGGAAAAGGGGTACGGGGCTGATATTGAAGGGTTTGAGAGACTTCTTGCCGAGGCCTCCGAATCGACGGACTGGAAGGAAAAGTCCGAGGCGGACTCTTTCTGGAACGAGGTGAAAGACCTGGAAAAGACTCTCTTTACAGGGTACGGTGAATACTCCGGGGAGGCAAAAGTTCTGAAAGTGGCAGGGGGCGGGCGCGGGATAGTTCTTGATAAGACTCCGCTGTATGCCGAATCAGGGGGGCAGGCCGGCGACAGGGGGGTGATAAGGGGGGAAAACGGAAAATTCAGGGTCTTAAATACCATAAAGGAAGAAGATATCTTTATTCACACGGGAAAGCTGGAAGGGGATATCCCGGCCGGCTCGCGTGTAACCGTAGAGGTTGATATCTCGGCAAGGAGAGCAGCCGAGAGAAACCATACGGCAACCCATATTCTCCAGACCGCGCTAAGGGAGCTTCTCGGAACCCATATCCAGCAGAACGGTTCTTATGTGGGCCCTGAGAGGCTGAGGTTTGATTATACTCATATGGAGCCTCTTACCGGCGAGCAGATAAAAGCCGTAGAAGAGAGGGTGAACTCATACATAATGAAAAACCTGCCTGTAGAGGCTTCCGAGATGGATAGGGAGGAAGCAAAGGAAAAGGGAGCCCTTGCCTTTTTTGGTGAGAAGTACGGGAAGAAGGTAAGAGCCGTTTCAGTTATCGGAAACGAGCCCGGGGAACCGGTAAGTATGGAGCTCTGCGGGGGAACTCACCTCAGAAACACCGGGGAGGCCGGGCTTTTCAAGATACTCTCCGAGAGCGGGATCGCCGCCGGGGTGAGAAGGATAGAGGCTGTGACGGGAGAGGGGGCCCTGGAGTATATTAACAGGAAACTTGAGATACTTTCGGAAACCGCTTCCCTTCTAAGGACCCCGCAGGACAACCTCCCCGATAAGATATCAAAACTTCTTGGGGAGATAAAAGAGAAGAAACAGAAAATCAGCGATCTTGAGAATAAACTTGCTTCCGGGGGCGGATCTTCAGAGAAGACGGTAAGAGCCGCCGGGGCTGAACTTGTCATACGCGAGTTTGATTCGGCCGGGCCCG
The DNA here is from genome assembly GCA_007136585.1 of Candidatus Sumerlaeota bacterium. GTDB lineage: Bacteria > CG03 > SLGR01 > SLGR01 > SLGR01 > SLGR01. The sequence continues at coordinate 2,803 of SLGR01000223.1, forward strand.
GGGTTATGAGGGGTTGGGCTGATTCCCAGGCCTCTTCCGGAGGAAGGGCAGCCCTTGCCTGCGGGAGAAGCTCCTCCGGGGCAATGATAATACTCAAACTTTCCCCTGATCTTGCCGAAAAATATGATGCCGGCAGGATAGTATCCCGGGCCGCCGAGAAACTGGGCGGATCCGGGGGCGGAAGAAAGGATATGGCCCAGGGGGGCGGGCCGGAGACGGAAGGGCTTGGCGCCGCCCGGGATTCCGTAATAAGCGCTTTTAATGAAAATAATTGAATTTTCTGGTAAAATAAAACATAGTATCTGAATTAAGATTGTTCATTATTCCGTGCGCCCGTAGCTCAGCCGGATAGAGCGTCTGCCTCCGGAGCAGAAGGCCACAGGTTCGAATCCTGTCGGGCGTACCATCTTTTATGAAGAATAACCCTCATAATCACAGTAACGAGACACCCAAGACCTCGAAACGCCGGCTGATGGTGGGCGTTATCGGAGGAAGCCGGGTTGAGCCCCAGATAGAAAATCTCGCACGCAAGCTGGGTCGCGGTATAGCCGAGAGAGGGTATATCCTTGTATGCGGCGGCCTGGGAGGCGTTATGGAGGCGGCCTGCCGGGGGGCTCTTGAGGCAGGGGGTGTGACCGTGGGGATACTTCCCGGAGATAGCCGGGGCTCGGCAAACCCGTATGTCAGTATTCCGGTTGTAACGGCAATGAGCCACGCCCGGAACGCTGTAATAGTCCGCACCGCCGATATACTTGTCGCCGTTGACGGCAGGTACGGTACTCTCTCGGAAATAGCCCTTGCGAGGGCGGTGGGAAAGAGAGTTCTGGGGCTATATACATGGGAGGATATCCCCGGTGTGGAGGCAAAAAGTTCGGTCGGTGAAGTTCTGAGGGAGGTTTCGGCTTATGAGAGCGGTTCTCCAGCGGGTCTCTGAGGCCAGTGTAACTTCGGATTCCGGGAGGGTTTCAACCGGTCCGGGGCTGGTCGCTCTCGTCGCGGTAAAAGATTCCGATACCGGGGAAGACGCCCGGTACTTGGCCGGGAAAACGGTAAACCTCAGGATATTCCCGGATTCAGAAGGGAAACTCAACCTCTCGCTTCTTGATACAGGGGGAGAGGTTATGGCTGTCTCCCAGTTTACTCTCTACGGAGATTGCCGGCGCGGGCGCCGCCCGGGGTTCTCCCGGTGCGCAAAACCTGATAAAGGACTTGAGGTATTTAATATTTATGTCAGTGAAATAAAGAAAAACGGGGTCAAGGTGAAGGCCGGATTTTTTGGGAAGCATATGGATCTTGCCCTTATAAATGACGGGCCCGTTACGCTGATACTGGAGAGCTGATGGGAGCCGGGCGTTTTTTTTCCGGAGGGCGGGAGTCGGCTGCGCTTATGGCGGTTTTTCTCCTGGGGGCTGCAGCCTTTCAGGCGGGAGAGATGCCGGGGTCCAGGCTGAGGACCGAACGTCTTACCCACCTGCACTACCACAAGGCCCGCTTTTTCATAGAAGAACCCGAAGATGCCTTCACAGAGCCTCCCCGGGGCAGGGTATATTTCGGGGATGACCCGGTTACAGGGGTAGGGGGCGTTGAGAAGGTGGAGTTCCGGTATGAGGAGGATGAGGGGCGCTGGAGCGCGATATTCCCCGTGCCCTGGAGCGCCCCAAACGGGTTTTACGAGTTCCGTCTTCCCGACGGCACCGCAGAGAGTTTTCTTATAACAACCCGATCCCCCTACAGGTTTGAGGAGCCCCTAAAGGTAATGAACCTTGAGTCTACACGGCGTATATCAAGGATAAATTATCCCTCCCCCGCCGGGGATGAGCCCGGGTACGGGCGGATGTTTGATTGGATAAAGTACCTGGGGGGAAATACCC
>SLGR01000160.1 GCA_007136585.1 Candidatus Sumerlaeota bacterium
AAAATCTTGAAAAAATGCGCGTAAAATCTCAAAATGAACCTGGAAAAAAATAAAATTCTTATTAAAAACGCATCGGCTGTGCTTACCCAGGATGATACCCGGCGGGTCCTCCGCGACGCCGATATACTCATAGAAGGGCGCAGGATAAGCGGAGTGGGAGCGGGACTGGAAGCTCCCGCGGCCGAGGTCATAGACGCAAAGGGTAAAACTGTTCTTCCGGGCTTAATCAATACCCACCATCACCTTTACCAGACACTTACACGAAATTTAAAGCAGGTACAGGATGCCAGTCTTTTCGACTGGCTGAGGTTTCTCTACGGGATCTGGCGGTATATTGACGGGCCCGCCGTTGATATAAGCACAAGGGTAGGCGCCGGGGAGCTTCTTCTTACCGGGTGCACGACCACAAGCGACCACCTTTACCTGTACCCCAGCGGAGAGAATAATTCTTTTATTGATACGGAGATAAAGGCGGCCGCTGATATGGGTATAAGGTTTCATCCGACACGCGGCAGTATGTCTCTGGGGGAGTCTTCCGGAGGGCTTCCGCCGGATAGTGTTATACAGGACGATACTGAAATTCTCTCGGAATCGGAGAGGGTTATCCGGGAGTATCACGACGATTCCCCCTTTTCCATGTGCCGTATAGTGCTTGCTCCCTGTTCGCCGTTCTCGGTAACCGCGGAGATAATGTCTCAGACGGCTGAACTTGCGAGGAAGATGGGGGTCTTTATGCATACGCATCTGGCGGAGACAGAAGACGAGAACGAGTTCTGCCTCAGGGAGAAGGGGATTCGGCCGCTGGAGTATATGGAAGAGACAGGGTGGCTGGGAAGGGATGTCTGGTTCGCCCACTGCGTGCATTTAAATGACCGCGAGATAGAGAAACTCGCCGCTTCGGGTAGCGGCGTATCCCACTGCCCCGTTTCCAATCTCAGGCTCGGATCGGGTATAGCCCCCGTCAGGAAGATGCTTGATGCCGGGGTGAACGTATCTCTTGCGGTTGACGGTTCGGCCTCCAACGATTCCTCAGATATGCTTGGAGAACTCCGCACGGCAATGCTTGCGGCGAGGCATAAATCGGGGGTCGGGTCAATGAGCGCATCGGATGTTCTTTATATGGCAACGCGGGGCGGAGCGTCGGTTCTGGGCCGTGATGATATAGGCAGTATTGAGGAAGGCAAGGCTGCCGATCTGGCTATATTCAACACGGACCGGATTGATTTTGCCGGCACAGGCAGCGATCCGGTTGCGGCTCTTGTATTTGCCGGGGCCAGTCATATAGCCGATACTGTGATAGTAAACGGAAGGGTCAGGGTCCGCAACTCAGCTCTTACGGGAGTAGATGAGAGAGAGCTGACACGCGAGGCTAACAGGGTAGCCCGGGGACTCAGGGTAAAAGCCGGGATTGAATAAGTTCCTTCTGGTAACGGCTGCTGCTGTATTATCCGTTTTCCCTGTTTACGGATCGGAAGGCGGGGGTCGCGAAGAAACCCTTTCCGCGGCAGCGGAGCTCCTTCTTGAGAGACTTTACTCTTCCGAGGAGAGGGAGCGGGTTAACTCCGCGCTCAGGCTGGGAAGATACAGCCATCCGGAAGTTATTGAAAGGCTTATATATCTTGCGCGCGAGGATCCCAGCGATTCCGTAAGGCGGGTGGCCCTGAGAAGTCTGGGGAGTATCGGAGATGAAAGAGCCCTTCCCGCGATCCTTGAGTTTACCGAAGATGATAATACGGCTGTTATGATTGAAGCCGTCTCGGCCGCTGTAAGGTTTGAGGATCCCCGGGTTAAGGAGATGCTTCTGAAGAAGGCGGAGGCCTCCAATCCGATGGTCCGCCAGAGGGCGGTAAGGTTCCTGGGGGAGTTTAATGAGAGGGACCTGGAGGGTTTTATTCTGGAAAAACTCGGTGATGTTAGCGAGGGGGTCAGAATGGCGGCTGTTGAGTCGCTTGCCGGCAGAGACTCCTCCCGTGTGGGCGAAGCCCTTGCACAGGTCCTTGAACAGGACCGGTCCGCCGCCGTAAGAGCTGCCGCAGCGGAGGTTCTCGGAGGGGTTCCCGGTATGAAGGATCCGCTTAAGGATGCTCTTACTGACAGCGATATAACGGTAAGGGTAAGAGCGGCGGAGAGTCTTGCGGTACTGGGGAGCCGGGCGGGGCTTGGGGTGGCCGTTGAAGGGATCAAAGCGCAGGATTACCGGGCAAGAGTAATATCCTGCCGCGTTATAGGTATGGCAGGCGGGGAAAATGAAAGGATATTTTTAGAGCGGGCTGCCGGTGATCATGACCGGAGGGTCCAGAGGGCGGCTGAAAGCGCTCTCAGGGAAATGGATAGAAGACTCAGGCAGAATAAAAGCAATTAGGAAAGGAGCGGAACCCTAAGATGACTACTCTTATTGAAGGCGGAACTGTTATTACCATGGGAGCTGAAAACAGGGTTATATCCCCCGGCGGAGTTGTTATTGAGGGTACGGATGTGATAAAAGTGGGGCCTCTTGAAAAACTCAGATCGGAGTACTCCTCCGCCGAGGTCCTTGACGCGAGGAAGAAGATCATTATCCCCTCACTGGTTAATATTCATCACCATCTTTACTCTACTTTTGCCAGGGGGTTCGCTCCCCCGGAAGAACCTGCGAGGAATTTCACGCAGATACTTGAGAACCTCTGGTGGAAACTTGACAGGGCCCTCTTCAGGGAGGCGATATACCTCTCAGCAGCGGTGCCGCTTATGGAGTCGCTCCGGCACGGTGTGACGGCGGTCATAGACCACCACGAGAGCCAGTCCTACCAGATAGGGAGCCTGGACGAGATAAAACGGGCCGTTGAAGAGGCCGGGATGCGCGCTGTGCTCTGCCTGGGCGCAAGCGACCGGTTTGACCGCGGAGAACGGGGTGTTGTTGAGAACGAGAGGATGCTGAGGAAAGAATCAGAGAATGTTATGGGAATGGTCGGACTTCACGCCTCTTTTACGGTTAATGACGATACCCTGAAAAGAAGCGTTCAGCTGGCAGAAGAGTTCAATACCGGGATTCACGTACACTGCGCCGAGGACGGTTCGGATCAGGAGAAGACCAGGAGAATGTACTCAAAGGAAGTGGTGGAGAGGTTCAGGGATGCCGGGGTTCTCGGGGAAAAAAGTCTTCTTATACACTGTATACATATAAGCGACAGGGAAATGGAGATGATACGCGAGTCGGGAACCTCGGTTGCCCATAACCCCGAGAGCAATATGAATAACGCCGTCGGGTACGCTCCCGTTCTCAGGATGTATAACTCCGGTATTGACGTAGGTATAGGGACCGACGGGATGAGCTCCGATATGCTCTCCCAGGCCAGATGCGCCTTCCTTATCGCCCGGCACCAGGAGAGAGACCCCACTGTGGGATTTTCCGAAATTCCCGCGATGCTTCTTGAGAATAATCCCCGGATACTTAATAAGATCACCGGGTGGGATTACGGTGAAATATCGGAGGGGGGGCGGGCTGATATCGCGATCCTTGATTACAGCCCCGCGACCCCGCTTACGGCTGATAACCTTTACGGGCACCTTCTTTTCGGTATGGTCTCTTCTTTCGTAGATACCACCATTTCCGGAGGCAGGATAGTAATGAGGCACGGGAAGATTACCGTTTTTGACGAAGAGGAAATTTATGCCGCTTCGCGGGAGACCGCAGAGAAGGTATGGGAAAGGATAAAATAGGTTGGATCCGGTAAAGTTCCTTGAAGAGCTTATAAATATTCCTTCTCTTTCAGGAGAAGAGGAGGAGGTTTCCCGCAGGCTGGAGAAAGAACTTAAGAGCCTGAGGTTTGACGAGGTAAGCCGGCTTGGAAATAACGTATGCGGTATCAGGGGCAGCGGGCCTGTAAAACTCCTTTATGACGCGCATACAGACGTAGTGGACCCGGGGACGGGCTGGGCCGCCGATCCTTTCAGGGCGCGTAACGACGGAGTCCGGATAACCGGGCGCGGCGCCTGTGATGACAAGGGTACTCTTGTCTCAATGGTCTACGGGGCTGCCGCCGCGGATGTTGAAGGAATCACTCTTTATATGCTGGGCAGCGTCAGGGAAGAAATATCGGAAGGAAACGGGATAAGGGAGTTCTTCTCAAAATCCGGGATCCGGCCTGATTTTTCGGTGATAGGCGAGCCTTCGGAGCTCAAGGTATCCCTGGGTAACCGGGGGAGGGTGGCGCTCAGGATAAAGCTTGCCGGGAAGGCAGGACACGCCAGTAACCCGTCTGGGGGGATAAACGCAATATACAGGGCTGCCGAGGTTATAGATGGAGTAAGAGACCTTAATGAGAGCAGGCTCAGTAGTATCGGAGATTCGGTCACGGTAACTAAAATTTCAACCCCCGAAAGAGGCATCAACATAATACCGGAGGTATGCAGTATCTGGCTTGATTACCGCTCCGCTCCCGGGAGAGAGCTGGAAGAGATAAAGGAATTTTTTGGTTTCATAGGTGATTCTGATTCCCTGGAAGTGATTTCACCCTACTACCGGCCCTGGGAAATCCCGGGTGGGCACCCATTTGTGAAAGCTGCGGAGGAAAGCGCCGCTGAGAGCGGCTGTTCGTCTGAAAAAACTTTCTGGAACTTCTGCACCAACGCCTCTTATACCGCGGGTGAGCTCAATATTCCAA